>JAZUEG010000026.1:0-7189 GCA_045640025.1 Bacteroidales bacterium | reverse complement strand
TTCGACGACTATTTCTATCCCTATCCCGTAAAGGGCGGCGATGGCAAGTTTATCGACATCCCCGACGATGAGGCTTTCCGCAAATACAAGGGCAATTTCACCAACAAGGCCGACTGGCGCCGCAACAATGTCAACGAGTTTATCCGTAAGTGCGGCGAGGCCATCAAGAAGGAGAAGGGCTGGGTGCAGTTCGGAATAGGTCCGGCCGGAGTATGGCGAAACAAGCGCGACGACCCGGACGGCTCCGAGACCAACTCGCTATCAGCTTACGACTACCTCTACGCCGACTGCCTCACATGGCAACGAAACGGATGGGTGGATTACCTCGCCCCTCAGGTTTACTGGAACATCAACCATCAGTGGAATCAGTTTGAGAAATGCGTGAAGTGGTGGAACGACCACGCCTACGGCCGCAATATGTATATCGGCTTGGGCGCCTACAATCAGGAGACTCCAGCCGCCGGATGGAGCGATCCTTACGAGATTCCCAAGCAGATAAACATTACACGCCAGTTCCCTAATGTTCAGGGTGTTATAGTATACCGGAGCACCACTATCACACGCAATCCGCTCCACATGGTGGATAATGTTAAGCAGCAGTGTTTCGGCTCCAGTGTACCCACGCCGCTGATGCCCTGGCTTATGGGCAATCCGCTGGCTCCCGAGACTTACCTGATGCAGACCCGCAATCAGTATGTGGTTCATTGGAACAAGCCTCAGGAGCAGCACGTGGCCGAAGTGCCGGTCTATTACTCGATATACCGCGTCAAGGGCAAGCGTCCTGATTTCGAGCCGTCTCAAGAGAATTTCCTGAAAAACACCAGCTCCAACGACGTGAGGCTCTATCACAAGAAGAGGTTCTTCGCATTCCGCAAGCAGTATTACACCTACAAGATTACCGCCTGGAACCGTTACGGAATCGAGAGCGAGCCTTCCAAGGCTGTTATCATAAAGTATAGCCGCAAGGACAGGGTAGAGTAGCTGATACGTATCAGCTACCATGCCCTACTGTCAATACCAACTACCAACTAATTGAAAATATGGACATTACAATATATACCGACGGAGCCTCCCGCGGAAATCCCGGTCCGGGTGGATTTGGAACCGTTCTTCTGGCCGGGCCTTACAGACGCGAGATTTCGGCTGGATTCCGCAAGACCACCAACAACCGCATGGAACTGCTGGCCGTAATAGTGGGCCTGGAGGCTCTCAAGAAGCCCGGCAACAATGTAACTATCTATTCCGACAGCAGATACGTTGTAGATAGCGTGGAAAAACACTGGGTTTTGGGCTGGGAGAAAAAGGGTTTCTCCGGCAAGAAGAATCCCGACCTCTGGCGCAGGTTCCTGAATATCTACCGTCAGCACCACGTGCGCTTTGTCTGGATAAAGGGACACAACGAGACTCCCGAAAACGAGCGCTGCGACCGCATGGCCGTGGCCGCCGCCCTCGATACGCCCAAGCTCCTCATCGACAAGGGTTTCGAGGAATCGGAGGATAATAATCCTCAGTTGGCAATTAACAATTAATAATTAACAATTAACAATGAACAATTAATAATGAACAATGTGCGCTAATTATTAATTGTTAATTCTTAATTGTTAATTGTTAATTAATTTGCATATCTTTGCACCCAAATAATACAAGAAAAAAACATGCGACGCAAAAGAACAGGTCAGATATACGAGGACGTTGAGATTACCAACGTTGCGGCTGAGGGCAAGGCCCTGGCCAGAATCGATGATATCGTGGTTTTCGTGAAGGGCGTGGTGCCTGGCGATATCGTTGATATCAAGATTACCAAGAGATCAAAGAACTTCCGCGAGGCTATCCCCGTGGCTTTCAAGAAATACAGCGATCAGCGCGCGGTGCCTCAGTGCGAGCATTTCGGCACTTGCGGCGGATGCGTGTGGCAGAATCTTCCATACGAGCTGCAGCTCAAATACAAGCAGCAGCAGGTTCAGGACGCTCTCACCCATATCGCAAAGGTGGAGATTCCCGAGCTCAACACTATCCTTGCCTCAGAGAATCAGTTTTTCTACCGCAACAAGCTGGAATACACATTCTCCAGTCAGCGCTGGCTGATGGACGACGAGCGCGAGGTGCCAGATGCCGACAAGCAGCTTCAGGGTCTCGGTTTCCATATTCCAGGCCGTTTCGACAAGGTGCTCGATATCAGGAAGTGTCATCTTCAGGCCGATCCTTCCAATGCCATCAGGCTGGAGATCAAGCGTTTCTGTATCGAGAACAATCTCTCGTTCTACGATCTGAAGGCTCAGGTTGGTCTGCTCCGCAATATCGTAATCCGCACATCCATCAACGGCGAGATTATGCTGATAGTAGTTTTTGGAGCCGACGACAAGGAGAAGCGCGAGCTCCTCATGAACCACATCGCCAAGACTTTCCCAGAGATTACCTCGCTGATGTATTTCATCAATACCAAGTGCAACGACAACTGCGGCGACCTGGAGGCTCATTGCTTCGCGGGCAAGGACCATATCATCGAGGAGATGGGCGACCTGAAGTTCAAGGTTCAGGCCAAGAGCTTCTATCAGACCAACTCCCAGCAGGCATTCCGCCTGTACACCGTGGCCAAGAATTTCGCCAAACTCACTGGCAACGAGGTGGTTTACGACCTCTACACCGGCACTGGCACCATCGCCAATTTCGTGGCCCGTCAGGCCCAGAAGGTGGTAGGCATCGAATATGTTCCCGAGGCCATCGAGGACGCAAAGGTGAATTCTCAGCTCAATAATATCAACAACACCACATTCTACGCCGGCGACATGAAGGACGTGCTCTCCGACAAGTTCATTGCCGACAATGGCAAGCCGGATGTGATGATTATCGACCCTCCACGCGCCGGAATGCATCCCGACGTGGTGGCCACAATCCTCCGCGCCAAGCCTCAGAGAATTGTGTATGTAAGCTGCAATCCTGCCACTCAGGCCCGCGACGTACAGCTTCTTGATGGCGACTACAAGGTGCTCGAGATTCAGCCCGTGGATATGTTCCCGCAGACTCATCACGTTGAGAATGTGATTCTTATGGAGCGCAGATAATAACCGTGATACGCATAATATCCATATTATTGATCCTGCTGTCAGGACTTGCCTGCTCGGCGCAGGTTTCGCTCTCGGGCTATCAGGAGCGGATTCCGTATTCCAATGCCCAGCTCCGCTGCGAGGGACTCAATATCGCGCGTGCCATGCGCATCGACAGCGTTTCGGGTTTCCACAATGGATTCTGGATAGTAAAAGGAGCCAAAACCGAGAAGGCCTTCTGGTCGGAGAAATACGTGCCCGATGCCAAGGGCTATTTGCTCAGGCCAGGCACTTATTATGTGTATCCCAATCTCCGCACCGGCATCGATACGGCTTCTGTAACAATCTGGCTAAAAAGGAATTGAATATGATTCTCCATATCGATCTTGATACATTTTTCGTGTCGGTGGAGCGTCTCATCAATCCCGACCTCGTGGGCAAGCCCGTTATCTGCGGCCACAAGTCCGACAGGTCGGTGGTAAGCACCGCCAGCTACGAGGTCCGCAAATACGGCGTGCATTCGGGAATGCCCATGTCCAGGGCGCTCAGGCTGTGTCCGCATGCCATTGTGGTGTATTCCGGCCACGGCGTCTACGGCGAGTATTCGCGTATGGTTCAGCAGATTGTGCACGACAATGCGCCTCTGTATCAGCAGATGTCGTGCGATGAGTATTTCATCGACCTCTCGGGCATGGATAGGTTTTTCGATGTACCCAGGTGGGCCCACGAACTCCGCATGAAGATCATCCAGGAGACCAGGCTTCCCCTCTCATACGGCCTCAGCATCAACCGCACCGTGGCCAAGATAGCCTCGGGCCAGGCCAAGCCGATGGGGGAGTTGTATATTCCAGCTAATGGCGTACAATCGTTCCTCGACCCATTGCCCGTGCAGAAAATTCCCGGAGTGGGCAGTTCCATCCTTCCCAAGTTTCAGAAGTTTGGAATTATCCGCATCGAGGATCTTAGGAAGTTCCCGCGCTCGCTCTTCATCAGCGAGTTTGGCAAGGGCGCCGAGAGTCTATGGCTCAAGGCCCACGGCATCGACCACAATCCCGTGGTCCCAAATACCGACCCTAAGTCGCTGAGCACGGAGTCTACTTTTGAGACCGATGTAGCTAATAGCCAGTATCTTCTGGATACTCTGCTCATGATGACCGATACATTGGCATATAGGCTGAGGGCTCAGAAAAAGAAATGCACCACCGTGGCAGTCAAGATCAGGTATCCAGACTTCCACACCGAGGAAAAACAGAAAACCATTGCGCCTACAGATTATACCGAGAGTATAGCTGATGTGGTACAAAACCTGTTTCAGCTGATATACAAGGGATTGCCCGTACGGCTGATAGGCGTAAGATTGAATATATCAGTTCAGAATACTCAAAACGATTTGTTCACTTACAATCCCAAGCGGGATATTCTGAACCACACTATCGACGGCCTCAAGGACCGTTTTGGTACTAATGTCATCAAGCCGGGAAATTCTTTTTGAAAAAATAATATAAATCGTACACGATATAAATTATTTTTTATTAATTTTGCGGCTTGAAATCTAATGCGTATTCTTTTATGAAACATTTAGGAACCTTTATATTGTTGTTTTTCAGCATATTTTTTGTAGCTGAAACAATGGCGCAGCAGGGCTTTTCGGGTGCCATTACTGGTACTATCAAAAATGCTAATAATGAGCCTGTTGTAGGTGTGTTGCTTGTTCTGCACGATACTCCTATAGCCAAGCTCACCGATTCTTATGGCCGTTATTATATGACCATCCCGTCCAACTCAAAATCCAACAAGGTTGTGGTGTCGGCCATTGGATACGATGTCGATACAATTTTCCTGAAGCCCGGCCTCTATACCTACGATATGGAATTGAGCGTGGGAATGTTCAGGCGTATTGATAATAATGTGTATGTAAGCACTCAGAAACGCCGACAGGCCAGCTTCGAGGTGCCCATCTCCCTGTCGGTAACTCCATTCAACAAGATCGAGAATCTCAATATCATAGATCCCCAGGAGCTCAGCCTCTTCTCTCCGGGCTATCACAATCAGACCCAGAGCGGTGTGTATTCCGTAAATGTAATACGAGGCGTGGCTTCCGACGGCAGCAACAGCTATTCGTTTTTCCAGCCGCGTATTTCCGTATTCCAGGATGGCGTGTCAGTTACCCACATGGGCACCGCCAGTCAGGATATTTTCGATATGAACCGTGTGGAGGTGGTCAAGGGGCCCCAGGGTACTCTCTTCGGCAAGGGTGCTGAATTTGGCGCCGTCAGCTATGTAACTAATAAACCCGTAGAGCAGTTTGAGGCCAATCTCCAGTTCAAATACGGCAATTACAATCAGAAGATTATGCAGGGCGTGGTGAATACACCCATCGGCACCGGCAATGCCAACCGTCTGGCTTTCTATTACAACGACCGCAACGGATACAATACCAATCTGGCCGACAATTCAGGTCTCAGCGGCAAGGGCGCGGTATCTGTGAGGGATATTTTCAAGATGAACCGCAACAATGTAGAAATCACCGTATCAGCTGACTACGAACACAACAGCGAGCCTTGTGTATCATACAAGGGAGTCAAGGTGGGAGTGCCGGGCAATAGCGATGATGTGTCGCCATTCACCCCGGCATATTTCAACGAGCAGGATCTGTATGCCAAGCGCGATATGGGAGGTCTCTCGTATACGGTGGAGCATGCTCTCTCGCCTCAGCTCTATTACTCCAGCATTACGGCCGTAAGGGCATACAAGCTCAATGAGCGCTACGACCTCGATGGCACGTATCTGCCTCTCATGCTGGCCGACGAGCAGCAGAAGGGCCTGCAGGTGAGCGAGGAGGTCAGGTTCAACTGGCGAAACTCCAGCAACACTCTCGATGGTTTTGTGGGTGCCAGCTATATGTTCGACCGCAACGAGCATTCGCTCTCATACAATACCAATCTCCGTTATGCGTTCCCCTATCTCATACGCCCTACTCTCGATGATATCATGATGAAACTCCCCGACGAGGTGGTGGATGGAGTAGACGACGCGCTCGATCAGGTGATGAGTGGATATTACAAGATGCTGCCTCAGTATGCCAATCAGATGCAGGAGGTGGTGGGCCGTCTCAAGAGCCTGATGGCCACCGAGATCAAGGAGAAACTGTCGCAGGCATATTCCGAGATGTTCGATCAGGAGCAGTGGGATATCACTCCCGATGTTTACGGCCGTACTTCTGCCATTGTTTACGATATCATGGTAAATGCCATCAATACGGTTTTCGAGTCGGATCCTTCGGCCGAGGCTTTCACGCAGTACATCGATCCTGTTACCGTGGTGGAGGGCCTGGGCCTCGAGACCATCTGCAAGCCGCTCTTGCAGTATTCCAATCTCGAAATGCCCGAGCATTACGAGGAGATGGAGACCGATATCAACATCTACCACGAGGCCGATGTGTTTGCCGATGTTACTTTCCGCGCCACCAAGAGGCTTTTCTTCACCCTTGGCGTAAGGGGTACAGTGGAGCGTCAGAAAACTTCTTACTGCTCCAATAGCGACGAGGCTCCTCTGGTGGGCGCGTTCATGTATCACAGCACTCAGAACAAGACCCACTGGCTCCACGACCTCGAGATCTCGTGGGTGGGCCGAGCCGTGGCCAATTACATGATTACTCCTACCAACAACTTCTACCTCTCGCTGTCCAAGGGCCGCCGTCCGGGTTCCATTTATTACAACTTCGCCATCAACGATGCCGTAAAACTGCGCCCCGAGACTTCCATCAACTATGAGGTGGGCCTCAAGGGTAATATTATCAAAAACCACCTTCTGTATTCGCTGGCCGCATACTATTACGACTGGCTCAATTTCCAGAGCTCAGTGTCCACAGCCGGTATCAACGGTATCCGCACCTATCAGAATTCCGACCGTGGCAAGGCCAACGCCATGGGCGCAGAGGCTTCCGTGGAGCTGATACTGCCTAAATACTTCTCTGTATTTGGCGATTACTCATACATCGACGCCAAGTTTACCGACAAGGATTCCGACGGAAAACCTCAGAAACTCGCTTCCCACAGATTCCGTATGACTCCCAAGCATTCGGCCGATTTCGGATACAATATGGATTTCGATTTCTCCAAGAAGGTTTCCATGTAACTGCGTCC
>JAZUEG010000025.1:0-7400 GCA_045640025.1 Bacteroidales bacterium | reverse complement strand
CCAATTCAGCTTCAGGGCTTCAAGAGAGTGACACTCAACGCCGGCGAGAGCAAGACTGTTTCCTTCGCCGTTTCGCCACAGCAGCTCGGCTACTATATGATGAACGAGTGGAACATTGATCCAGGCCGCTATCTCATCAAGATAGGCGCCTCGTCACAGGATATCAAGCTCCAGGGCGAAATCGTGCTGACAGGCGATCAGGCTACAATGGCCTTGAGGGATTGCTATTTTGCACTTTAAGTGATTGAAGTGTTGAAGTAATTGAAGTAATTGAAGTGATTGAACGCGGATGATGCGGATTGAGCGGATTTTCGCGGTTTTTTGTTAAATAATTATCCCCGCACTGAGGAGGTTTTTCTTCGGTGCGGGGATTATTGTTTATTGTTGGTTTCTGTTTATCCAGTTTTCTATCTGTATGCCCTTGATATTCTTGAAATCTTTATAGTTTTCTGTTACCATTATCATTCCGTTGGTAACAGAGCTGCAAGCGATTAAAAGGTCAAAGTTGTCGTGGATTGGAGTGCCGTTGTTTTGTAACCTTGCCTTTTCTTTTGCATAAAAATCTATGCAACCTGATATTGGAACTACTTGCAGTCTGTCAAGTAATTCCAAAAACTTTGGATTAATTTTGAATCCCTTTAAAAGGCTCAATTCAAATCCATATTTCAATTCGGCAATTGTTATCTCCGAAATAAAACAGTTTCTTATCCCTATTTCTTCAATTTTGGAAATCAAATCAAATTTCTTTCGGAAATATTGAATTATTATATTGCTGTCTATTAAGTATTTATTCATAACTCTCCCATAATTCCATTAATTTTTCATCTCGTGTCTTGAAAGAGCGTGAATATTCAATTTCTTCCACAAAATCATCGTCCCAACATTCCAAAGCTCCATAACAATCCTTCAGAAGTTGCATTGTTATTTCGTCTTCGGTTGGTTTGGGTTCAGGTTTTTCTTCTTTTGTTGGTGTAATGTATCTGGACACAAGGCTTCTTAATTCCTTTGAGAATGAATCTTTTCTACTCATATCAAGGCTTGAGAAAAAATTCCAGAATTCGTTTATGTTTATTGTTGCTTCCATAGTTTCAGATTTTTATTTTCTGCAAATATAGTTAATGTTTTTTGAAAATCAATACTTCCCATAAATTTATTCCCAAATTTTTCCAGTTGTCATCTGGAAAATTTCATTTTGTTCAAAATATTGAACAAAAATGAGTACACGTTTTTATTTTACAGACATAAGATAATCCGAAACGCCGTTTATTGTACTGCAATATATCACTTTGGACGATGTCTCTCTTTCTCTTGGCTGATATCTGCAAACTATCACTGCGTCAAGCATTTTCTGTACAAATGTACTGGTATGAACCATATCAACATTAAACTGGTGAGTTATGTTGTATAGTTCGTCGGCGGCTGATCTGGAAATTTGGTCTATACCTTCCAAGTCAAAAAGGTAATCAACTTCAGGCGACAATGATTCGCAAAGTTTTTCCAGTGCCTGACGTGTACGGATTGCGAGTCCAAACTGTTCTTTTAGTTTTATTATCTGTTTCATAGTTTATTCCAAATAGTTTATTAGTCAATTGGAATATTTACTCAGCCATTTCGCATTTTTCTTTTTCGATGAAATTGTATCTTCTTTGGAATGCAAAGGCTATGAATCGTCTCACAGAATCTGCTACATTTATGAAAGTGGTTTTTGCTTTCAGTTCGTTCAACGGCATAGAGTATAAAAGCTTTGCCAGACATTCGTCAGCGAACGAATTTGTTACGATATCAACGCCCTCAAAATCCAAGGCGATTTTCTCGGTGGATGATTTTGAGATTTCGCATAGCAATTCCTTTCGTACTTTTTCTCCCAAAATACGAGTAGTAAGGTCAGAGCCGTATTTGTTGAATGCAAATGTTTTCATATTTTTATGCCACAATCCTTTCCTTGGGATCAAGCAAATCGAGTACAGAATAAACCCGGCTCATATGCTCGAATGTGAAATATTGGTCGTCCAATATCATCCATTCCTCGCGCTGTTTTATGCTCAGGGCCTTGATGTCAGGAAACCACGAAATAGGCACTATGATTTCCCTTCCGTCAGTGAGTTTTGCGGAAAACTTTCCCCGCATTTTAAAATTCATCGAGTCGATTCCTATTATGTTTGGCATTTTGCACATAACTATTTTGTTTTAAGTTCCTTGATTATTGTCTTTTCTCCATTGAAGGTTTTGGTAATTTGCTCATTAATGAAATCCCAATTGTTGTCTATAACATTTATAAGCAAATTGTTTTCTTTCTCTGACAAGGAAGAATATTCAACTTCAATGTTTTTTTCGCCAAGGGATTCAATCCATATTTTTGCTATACATTTCTGTTTGCGTTTTCCTTTGTAGAAAACGTGAACGTGACGCCTATTGTCATTAATGTCAATTGGTAATATCACGAGCATAAAAACTGAAATCCAAGCAATCTGTCCCATTGGCTAATTTATTTTCTGCAAATATAGATAATCTTTTTCAGAAACAACAACCTTATCCCTCAAAAATTCCTTAAAGATTAGGAAAAGTTTTTTTTGAAAGCCTGGCGCTATCTTATGGTAGCATTGCCTTGCACACAGAAGTATCTTCAGGTGAGTCCTGATATAATGGGAAAAGTTCATCGTCGTTATCCTTTTCCACGCTTTTTATGAATTTCATAACGTCACCTTTTGGAAAAATTTCATCAGGCATATCCCACGAGCCGGCATACTCCTCGAACAGTTTTCTGCGTTTTTCGAGGCGGTCTTCCTTTTCGGTTGTTTGGGAAATGTATTTCGACATTAGTTCGCTCAATTCCTTGGCAAACGAATCTTTACGATTCATATCAAGGCTTGAGAACAAATTCCATATTCCGTCTAAACTTATTATTGCTTCCATATTTTTCAGGTTTTTATTTCCGCAAATATAGTTAATGTTTTTCTGAAATCAATTAATTTGCTGATGAAAAATTTTCCTGTTGTCATCTGGAGATTTTTCATTATGCTCAAAATATTGGACAAAAATGAGTAAACGTATCAGTCCGATGAAAATGGCTTTAGAACGCAGATGACACAGATGACGTTGATTCTCACAGTTTTATATTAGTTTAAAGTTTAAAGATTAAAGATTAAAGAATGGATTTGTCCTTCGGACCGCAGATCTTGTAAGTTGCGAAATCAGCGTCCTGAAAAATACACTTTAAATAATTATCCTCACACTGAGTTAAATAGATGATAGAAAAGGTTCATAAAAATACAACCCACCAATTCAAAATTTCCAATGAATTGACGGGTTGCTTCGTTTTATATAATAACTTTCTAATCAAAAATTATAAGACACACCTATTTGATTAATAGAAAAATCAGAAAGGGTTAATTCATAGTAAAAGCCAATTTGTCCTATACGGTATTTTACGCCATAATAAGGTCCCCAATTGCCATAAGTACGTTTTGATAAATAATCTCGCTTATCATATGAAAGATAAGGATCGTCGTCAGGAAACCAATGATACTGCTGTCCGCCTTCTATATAACAGCCTAAATAAATGTCAATTTGAGGCATCCATGAATAATGGAATGCACTTCGCAAACCTCCACACCATATTCCGCATTTCAAATTGTAATCTTCATAATAAGTATTATATTCCTGCGATGAACCCAACCCCAATTTAATGTATGCGCCTCCACTGATGGACGCATCGCCCTTAATAAGATTGCACAATCCATAATCAAGTCCCAAATGTACGGATGCTCCATGACAATCATCCCAGTGGTTTAAAGATGTGACATCATTTACACCGCCCCATCCAAAACCTGCGTAAAATGCTTTAGCTCCCTTAGGTAATGCACTGTTGCGTGGAACGATTTTCTTTTTGGGTTCTTGTTTTTTTAGTGAATCTTGCAATGCAAAAACAGACTGTGACTCCACTATATAATTAATCTGTTTTTTGCCATACAGTATCTCATAAGCCTTCAGGTCCTGCTCTGTGGCGTTTCTGAAGTTCCTGAAATTTGCGGAAAAACCTGATACAGAAAGCTCCCTTGCGCCAAACATCTCCTTCCTGAAAGTGAAGCGAGGCTCTAGAAGCACATCGCCTCCATTCTCTTTCAGCAAGTCGGCTATGAGGTTTTCTTTTGTGTTGCTCAGTGACTGCTCATTAAAAGACCAATTCCAGGCAATGCTTTTTTCCACCTTCCCCTCCTTAACATCAAGATCCGCGAAACATGGATATTGCTTTACGTTGGCCTCTATCTCAGTAGTCCTAATTGTTTGTTGTGTGATAGTGCACGATGAAAGCAGCAGTACTGCCGAGCAGAACAACAACAATATATTGTGTATTTTCATAATCAAAATTGTTTATTATATTATCAAAAACGTCAATTTAGCATTTTTATCTAAATTGACGTTTAATTATACCTATGTATAAGTCAAATTGGATTATCTATTAAGCATATAAACGTTACGTTCGTGCTCAGGTCTGCTTTCCGACATCTCTAAAGTCTCCAAATCCTTAACAGAAGCATTTCTGAAGTTCTTGAATCTTGCAGAAAATCCCTCCACTGTAAGAACTCTCTCACCGAAAAACTCTTTCTTGAAAGTGAAGCGGGGTTCCAGAAGTATATCTCCGCCGTTCTCCTTAAGCAAATCTGCTATCAGAGTCTCCTTCATTGAGTTAAGAGTAGGCTCTCCAAATGACCAATTCCAAGTACAACTCTTTTGCACTCTGACATTTTTCACATCAAGGTCGGCCACACATGGATATTGTCTTATATTTGATGAGATTTCAGCTGTTCTTACAGTTTTATTGGTTACGGAGCACGACATCATTAGCAGAGAGAGTGTCCCAATTAAGGCTATGCTTTTCAATATCTTCATCTCTATGATTGCTTATTTGATGGATAATACAAGGCGTTACCCCATTATTTATTCTCCTGAGCACTTTTCGATTTAAAGTTCTTGTATCGTGCAGGATAACCAGAAACCACGATTTGCTTTATCTTACCCTTGCGTGTCGTGATCTCGAAAGAAGGGCAAACAAGTACATCCGCATTGCCATTCTCCTTGAGAAGTTCAGCGATTGCGGTCTCCTTAATATTCTTAGCTCCGCTTCTCTGTACATCACCTGTTGGATTAAGTGTATAGAAGGCTTTCTTCTCTGGTATAACCAAATCAGCTTCAGTGTAGGACTGAACGACTTTTGAGTCCACATCCTGTGTCTTGGCTGTTTTAGTTACTATGTTGCAAGACGAAAGGAAAAGCGTTGCGGTTGCCACCATAAAAATAATTTTTTTCATATTCTCTAAATTGTTTTGTGATTAAGTACCTTTAATTATGCAAAGAAAATCTAAAAATACAATATTCCCAAGCCTTCCCCGTAGCCAATAATCCTACGAAAATGTAGCGAATTTTTCTACACTTCGTCCATATAGTAAATGAAGAAATTAAATCCCAAAACCTTAGATATTAATACAAGTAATTCGGTGTCAATGCTTTGGCGGGCGAAAATGTTGTATGCGTTGGTGCGGTCACAATTGATGGCTTGGGCAAACCAGACTACTGTTCTGCCTTGTTCCTTGAGTTTTTCCTGTATCTTTTTGCCAATGTGAACCATAAGTTTTGTAGATTTTGTCGCATTGCAAAAAGAAAAAAAAGAGGTGCGGACCATAATCAAACTCGCATTCTGCAGGTGCATAGGAAAAAACCTGACTTACTACACTGACTCAGTCCACACCCAATGAGGTGCAGACAAGTGTAGTAAGTGCACAATTATCCTATGTCATCCGCTAAATGGCGAGTGACTATTATAACTTTTCGTTTCTTTCTAAAAACAAATAAGTTTCCTATGCTTCTTTGTTTTTTTTGAATGCGAGTTTTATGTCAATGCAAAGGTAGGAACTTTTTTAGTATTTTCAAATAATGTTCTTATAATTTTGAGTTGAAGTCAATTTTTCAATAATTTTACCCATTCATTTTGTTCAAAATCAATAAATTGTCCAATCGTCAATTGGACAATTCATAATTGTGCAGTTAAGAACTGCACAATTAGAAAAAATCTAAATAAAAATAAATGTTTTCTTGGTTGTTACAAAAAGAATAATAGATTGACGTTTGTTGCAATTGTGCAGATGTCATCTGCACTATTTTCAAAATTGTCCAGTTCTCATCTGGACAATTTCATTTGCCCTAATCCCCCTCTCATCCCCTGTACCTTTTCCCGACATTTGCATATCCGCATTTTCGGCAGAGTTCCTCTACGGCCTCGTGGCGGCTGAAGCCTTCGTAAATTGCCTTGGCTCTTGGGGAGGTGAGGATTTCCTGGAGGGTGGATTCGTGGAGGTTTCCGAGGGTGATTGTGCCGTCGTGGTCGAGACAGCAGGGAACTACCGAGCCGTCCACGAGTACGCCTATCTGGTTGCGGAGTCCGTAACAGAAAACCTCAGGCTCTTGATATTCAGAGTGTTTCTCGTCGGGCCACTCAAACATTTTGTCGTATTCCAGGTAGATGTTCTGGGCAATCTTCCAGCCGTCGCTGCGTTCGGTCCAGGGTTGGGGAAGTTGCTGCGATATCAGATTGTGAATCTCGTTGTTCTGAGTGTTGTATCCGCCCTCGTTCCAGAGTCTGAGTGTTGTGATAATTCCCTGACTTGCAGATTTTTTGGCGAAATTCACCACCTGTGCGATGTATTCCTCCTGATTGCTGAAGCCGTTGCCCTCGTGGGAGTGGAGCGATATCTGGATTTTGTATGGCTTGGCCTCGATGAGTCGATCAGCGATTTGCCCGCCGAGAAGTGTTCCGTTGGTTGTTACTATCGGGATGAGGCCTTTCCCGCGCGCTATTTCCACAAATTCAGGAAGGTTGGGATTCAAAAATGGCTCGCCCATAAGGTGAAGATACAGTAATTTCACCTCGTGGGCGAGTCTATCTGTCAACTCGCTGAATTCCTGAATGTTGAGACGCTTCTTGGGGCGCTCGTTCTTGGGACAGAATTTGCAGCTGAGGTTGCAGATGTTTGTGGTTTCCAGATAACAGCGGTTTATCATACTTTACTTAATGCTCTTGCCGAGCTCGTAAGCCTGCTGTGCATAGCTTGTGGCCTTGGCGGCTTCTGTTGGGCCGAGTCCGCAAGCGTGGATCTGTCCTGCGTCTTCCCACTGATAGAGGCCGAGGATGTCCTGATACATTGCCATTGTAGGGATAGAGGCAAACTGCGATTTCTGACCCTGTGATGTCAGGAGAACGCATTTCTTCTTGCCGAACATTTGCTCCTTGAGGGTGTTGAGGCCGTAGAAGCGGTCGATTACGCACTTGAGCTGGGCCGATACGCTGAAGTAGTAGATTGGCGAGGCGAAAACGATAACGTCGGCCTTCAGAATTTCTGGCTTTA
>JAZUEG010000024.1:0-6671 GCA_045640025.1 Bacteroidales bacterium | reverse complement strand
ATGGGCGACGAGCGCACATACGAGAATCCAGTGGCCCTGAGAGCCGTAACATCATCCGACGCAATGACAGCCGACTGGGCCAAGCTCCCATACGAGTTCCTGGCCGAGGTTAGCAACAAGATTATCCGCAACGTACGCGGAGTAAACCGAGTATGCTACGACATCAGCTCCAAGCCACCCGCCACAATAGAGTGGGAATAAGATAAAAAAAGAGGCTGCCCCAAAACGGGACAGCCTCTTTTTTTATCCTACTCGGCTGATTGTTATCAGCTTGTCGTAATCTATGATATCAATATTCTTGCCCGATACGGTGATTATGCCGTCGTTGCTGAATGTGCGGAGAGTATGTATCAGCTGCTCCTTGCTACATCCTGCGTAGTCGGCCAGCTCCTGACGCGAGAGGTCGAGGCTGAATGTGCGCGAGGTGTAGATCTTGTCGCTCAGATACAGAAGGATATCAGCTACACGCCCGTTGCTCTGCTTGCGCGCCACGGAGATAAAGTTGAATATCGCGCTGCGGAACATCTGAGTGCTCAGGCTCATAATCTCGAACATAAACTGGCGGTTGCTCATCAGGTGCAGAGTGAAGCGGTTGAGATTTATCACGCATCCGCTGCACTCGGTAACTGCCACAATGGTGAAGAGGTTGATATTCTCATTAAGCACGTTGGCCAGTCCCAGGAGAGTCTGAGCCTTGTCGATGGCCACTATCAGCTCCTTGCCGTTGCTGTCGGTCACAAACTTTACAATGCCCTTGGTCAGGAATATCAGATCGTCGCACTTGGATCCTTGCTTATATATCACCTCGCCCTTGGCGTATGTATAGTGACGGGTCTGCGAGAAGATGGATCTAAACTCATCCTCCGTCAGCCCCTTGCACAGTCCATTCTTGAAGAAGCAGGTGTCACATTCTGGCAATGCCACATTAATACCCATAAGTAAAGATTCATTAATTGGTTTTCCAACAAATAAAAATTATAAATCGCCGCCATCCACCATGATATTGAGCACACCCTCTATCTCAGAGAGCTTGTATACGAGGTTCTCGAGGTGCTCCTGATTGCGCACGTATACCTCCAGCAGACCCGAGAAGCTGCAGTCGTCGGTCTCTATGTGGATGGTCTTCAGGTTCAGGTCAAATTCCTGCGATACCACGGTGATTATCTTCTGCGCTATGCCCTTCTGGTCCACGCCCTCCATAGAGATCTTGGCCACACCGGAAAGCTCCTTGCTGATATTCCACGATACCGGCACCAGGCCCAGCGGATTCTCCTTGATCTTAACGGCGGCGTATAGGCAGTTGCGCTTGTGGATGTATACGCAGCTCTTGTCGTCGGCTATTATGCCGAGGGCCTCGTCGCCGGGCAGAGGGCTGCAGCATTCGGCAAGCTCGTATTTTATAGAGTTTTCCTTGTCGATATTCAGCAGATTGCGCACATCGGATTCCGACTTCTCCTCGTTGTTGCCGAACTGAAGCTTCCAGAATCTCACGAGAGTATTTCCCACGGCCTTTTTCACCATGTTCTCGAGGTCAGACAGCTGAATCTTTACCGTAGAGATCTTGTGGAAGAGGTCGGTCTTGGTAAGACACTGGAATTCGGCCATCAGCTGGGTGGTAAGCTCCTTCTCGTTGTTTACCTTGTATTTGGTGTAGAGGTTGTGGAGCACATTCTGACCCTCGGCTATCTCCGATTTTATATAGTCGTGGAGCTGGTCCTTGAGCACCTCGAAGGCCTTCTTTGTAATCACGAGGTTCAGCCACTCGGGCTTAGGCTCAGTGTAGTTGGATGTTACGGGTTCCACGAGGTCTCCGTTGTGGAGCTTGGTGGATATCGACATCATCTTGTGGTTTACCTTGGCGCCTATGCACTGGCGGGCCTTCTCGGGATCGCTGTTGTAGGCGTAGTCGAGCACCGTGGCGCCGGCCGGCAGAGTAAGCACCGTGCCCTCGGGCGAGTATACCGAAATCTCGTCGCTGAGCAGGAGCTTGAAATCCTCCAGAAAGTCAAAATTCTTCTGGTTGGGGTCCTCGAGCTTCTGTTTCAGGAGCTTCAGCTTGTCGTCAAACTCGGCCTTCTTGTCCTTGATACCCTTGTATTTCCAGTGCGCGGCAAAACCGTATTCGGCTATCTCGTCCATGCGCTCGCTGCGGATCTGTATCTCCACCCACCGGTTGTTTTCCTTGTCGAAAACCGTGATGTGGTATGCCTCGTATCCGTTTTCCTTGGGCACATGGATCCAGTCGCGGGTGCGCTCGGGATGCACGTAGAAATCTTCTGATATCAGCTCGGCTATCCTCAGGCACTCCTCGCGCTCGTGCTCGGGGTCGTTGGGTGTAAAGATTATGCGCACGGCAAATTTATCGAACACGTCCTCGAAAGACACATGCTTCTTCTTCATTTTCATGTAGATGGAGTATATGCTCTTGGGGCGTCCCTTTATATCGAACTTTACATTGTTCTGCAGCAGCTTGGCTATTATTGGCAGTGTAAACTTGTTGATATACTGCTTGCTCTCGTTTTCCGACAGCTGCATCTGTGAGTTTATCTCGTTGTATTCCTTGCGGTTCAGGTACTTGAACGACAGAGTCTCGAGCTCGGTCTTTATCTTGTTGAGTCCCAGGCGGTGAGCTAATGGCACATATATCTGCATAGTCTCGTATGCCACCTGATACTGAGTCTCGGGGCTCTTGATCTCCAGCGTTCGGAGGTTGGTGAGGCGGTCGGCCAGTTTCACCAGGATGATGTGTATATCATCGGTAAGACCCAGGATTATCTTCTTATATACCTCAGGCTCAGCGTCTTTGAAATGCTCGCTTGTTCCTTTGATCCTTACCAGCGAATCCACAATAAAAGCTATCTTCTCGCCAAAGAGGTGCTCTATGTCGTCCTTCTTGTAGTCGGTCTGGAATGTGATCTCGTGGAGCAGTGCCACGGCCGATCCCAGTGCGCCCAGTCCAATGTCCTGGATCACAATGCTCATCACATCAAAGAGGTGATATATGAAACTGTCGCCGGTATGGCGTTTCTGACCATGATAGGCATCCCTGGCAAGGTTGTATGCCTTGCGCACGAGTTCCTTGTCGCCGGCTGTCTTGAAATATCGGTCGCCCACCATCAGCTGCTCAAACATTCTGTCGGTATCCTCCTCGCTGTATGGGCGGCGGTGCAGAATGGTTTCGGCCGGTGTTTTCTCAATCGTATTTGTCTTTACCTCTGGCATAGTCAGATAAGCTAATTGGTTGATTAATTTATGGAAATACTATAAATTTTCGGTCGCTTAGTCGATTTTTCCGCCACAGTACGGGCAGAAATGCTTGGCGCCGTTGTATATGTGGAGCCTCTGCTCATCGGAGAGCTTCTGGTGGCTGTCGCATTCGTTTTGTGCAGCTGATACGGTTTCTTTGTTCTCGCCATCAGCTGGCTGGCCCTCAGCTTTCATTGTATCAGCTGATACGGTTCCTTTGTTTTCGCCATCAGCTGGCTGGACCTCAGCTTTCTTGGAGGCCTCCTTGTCCTTGCTGATTCGCTCCAGGAAACCTGCCGATATGATACCGGTAGGCAGCGCCACGAGACCTATGCCGAGGAAGGCTATGAGACCGCCCACCAGCTTGCCGAGCACCGTGATGGGGTAAACATCGCCGTAGCCCACAGTGGTAAGTGTGACCACCGCCCACCAGATGCAGGCGAATACGTTGGGGAACTGTTCGGGCTGGGCCTCGTGCTCCACATTGTACATGAGGAACGATGCTATCACCATCACGATGATGATTACGAAGCACGATACGCCTATCTCGGAGCGCTTGTCGAGCATCACGTCCTTGATTACGGTGAGCGACTTGTTGTACCTGGCCACCTTGAAGAGGCGCAGGAACCTGAGCAGACGGAGCGACGGCCAGTAGAACGGCGCTATGGTGATGATGTCGATGATGCCGTAAAACGATGTGGCGTATTTCCACATGGCCTGCGTCTTGGTCTTTACATCGGGGTCGTCCTTGTAATATATGTGGGCCGTAAGCAGGCGCACCACATACTCGAATATAAATACGAGTATGGCAAAGGTCTCAAATGCCCAGATTAGGTATCTGTAGTCGCGGTGGATAAACTCCACGGTATCGAGCGCCATCACCACCACGCTTAGCATTATCAGCAGCATGATCATGTGGTTGAAGTACTTGGAGATGAAATCCTCCTTGTAGTCCTCGTCCACCAGGTGATTGAGCCTTTCCTCCAGTTTTGTAAGCTCGTTCTTTAGTCCTGACATAGTATTTATTAATTACGAATTACGAATTACGAATTACGAATTACGAAATCCGAATTACGAGTTAGAATTTAAGTCTTGCGTCGGGCGCGAGGTCCATCGATGCGAACTCTCCGCGGAGATATTTGTAATATCCGGCGCCGGCTATCATAGCGGCGTTGTCGGTAGTGTATTTGCGCTCGGGGATGTATACTGTCCACTTGCGGCGCCTGGCCACCTCGGTGAGTGTGTCGCGGAGCTCGGAGTTGGCGGCCACGCCTCCTCCTATTGTTATCTGAGTGATTCCAGTCTGCTTTACGGCCTTGGCGAGCTTGTCGATAAGGATGCTCACTATGGTGTATTGCAGCGATGCGCAGAGGTCGTCGATGTGGTGGTCTATGAAGTCGGGGTCGTCCACCATGGCGTCCCTGAGTGTGTAGAGGAACGATGTCTTGAGACCCGAGAAGCTGAAGTCGAGACCCGGAATCTGCGGCTTTGCGAATTTGAATGCGTCGTGGTTGCCTATGTGGGCGTGCTTGTCGATAATGGGACCGCCCGGATATCCGAGGCCCATCACCTTGGCGCACTTGTCGAAGGCCTCGCCGGCGGCGTCGTCGATGGTGGATCCGATAATCTCCATATCGAAGTAATCCTTTACGAGGATTATCTGAGTGTGTCCGCCCGATACCAGGAGCGTGAGGAAGGGGAATGTTGGATTCTTGACTTCCTTGTCTTTCTCGTGCACAAACTGGCTGAGCACATGGCCCTGCAGGTGGTTTACCTCTATCATTGGAATGCCTCCCGCCAGTGCGAAACCCTTGGCGAACGATGTTCCCACGAGCAGAGAGCCCAGGAGTCCGGGGCCGCGGGTGAATGCCACGGCTGTAATCTCGTCTTTGCCGAGACCGCTCTGCTTGATGGCCTGATCCACCACGGGGATTATGTTCTGCTGATGCGCGCGCGATGCCAGCTCGGGCACCACTCCGCCGTATGCCGAGTGAACTGCCTGACTTGCAATAACATTGGACAGCAGTATGCCGTCGCTCACTATTGCCGCGGAAGTGTCATCACAGGATGACTCTATTCCTAATATATTGACTTTCACTTTTATATTTATTAAAAAACTTGTATTCTAAGTAAGGGTCTAAATTAGTAATTATTATTGAGAAAAAAGAAATTTTGAACAAAAATTAACAAAAAAAATAATGCTACCCACTGCCAAGGCGGCGGATAGCATTATTGGAATTTGGGTATCCAAAACAATTCGTTCCATAGACCTCTATCTGTATGCGGTTCTATAATGCGCATCTTGTAACTCAGACTCAGATGGCAACATTCCCAAATCATCAAGCTGATCAATCTTTCGCTGTGCAAGCTTTGCCACAAAATCAGCCAAAACTGCCCTAAGTTCCTTGACCTCCGAATCGCTCATCTTCAGATTCAAGATGCTCAACAACTCCATCTGGGCGGCAGAGAAAAAGGAATGCCCATAATTCAATATGATTGATGCTGTGGGCACACAGGCCCGCAAAGACAAACTACATTATTTCTCTTGCAAATGGAATTTTACTATGCAATCTATGCAAATCGGCTTTCCTGTTTGCTCGTCAATAAAAACATTGGCAGGATGCATGTCTTCCAAAAGAATTCGATCAGTCACAAAACTTTCCGTAAAACCTTCTGTATTTCTTCTAAAGCCCTTGGATGCCACATATTCCTCTATCTCGTTTTCAGTAGCAAGACGTTTACATTTTACAAAAGGCTGAGTCAATACGGTTCTGAACAAACCTTCAGAATCTCTGGTAAAACCAACTACTTTCATCAGGCTCTCCGGAAACAACGCATTATGCAAAATAATGGCATCAAAGGCCTTTTGAAGTACTGAATAAATTGACGTACGTATTTTAATTACAGAAGTGTCGCCATCTTTATAATAAACCTTGGCCTCGGCACCCAAAGCAATAGGAGGACCATACGCATCGTGTAATATGTTTTCGAAATCGTAAAACCAGACACCGCTGGCCTTTGCCCATTCCTCAACATATTTTTCCTGAACCTCGTCTATTTCCCAAGTGTTTGGCTCTGCTGCTGTGCCAACGCCTTCTGTTTGGCCTCCTCTAGCATCTTCACTTGTGCCAAGGCTTCTTCGCGCGTAACAGGCGACGGCATACGCCCCGTTAAGCACCTTACCAGCACCACAGAGTCCTGCATGCTCTGCTGTATTAAATCTAACATTGTTTGTTTGTCCATTTTGTATATTATTTGAATAGTTGTCAATCAGTTTTAATGTATGGGAATCAAAACCATTGTATTTGATGGAATTGAAAACTCTGTCGATTTCCGACAATCTCAAATCACCTGGCAAATTCAGTCTTTCTTTGGTACTCCAGTCAGGTTCGGGAAGACAAACCATATTGCAGATCTCTCGAATT
>JAZUEG010000023.1:0-2033 GCA_045640025.1 Bacteroidales bacterium | reverse complement strand
CACAGAACGACATGGCTACGATCCGACTTGAATGTAAAGCAGAGAGTTGCCCTTCTGGGTATCGCCGTTGTAGTCGGCGGCCTCGTTCATCGATAGGCAGTAGCGCTGACCGTTGCTGGCGGTGTATGTGATGGCCAATGTTGACGACATCAGGCCGTGGCAATACTTGGGCGAGGTGTACGACGCGCTGGCTACTATCCTGTGGGGAACATCGAAGTAAGAGAAGGCAACCTCGTCCTCGGAGTTGGGATTCACGCTGTAGTTGTACTTCCAGTTGGAGGCGGCCACCGACGAGGTGCCGTCGTTCACGCTCTTGGCGCGGCCGTAGGTGTAGGCGGCCATAAGATCGAGACCGAACCCGAAGCTCTTCTCCGCCTTGGCGGTGAGCGAGTAGGTATAGCCCTTGTTGGTGTTCTTCAGGTTGATGATGGTGTAATAATCGCCGTAGTTGGCCGAGAAGTATGGGGCCGACGACGCCTCCACGCCTTCCACCGCGTAAACCTTTCCGTTCTCAGTGAGGGCCAGATTCTCGAAGAACACATTGTTGAGAGTCTTGGAATAGAGCCCCTCTATGGTCACCTTAACATCGCTGGGCAGACGGTGCTCCAGGGCGAGGTTGGTGCGCAGTACCTGAGGATACTTGAAATCACGGTCGGCGGTATTGATGGTAGGCTTGCTGGCCGATCCTGCCGATGAATTCATGGCAGCCTGAGGATCGTTGCCAAACTGCTGGATGCTTGGCACCTCCTTGCTGATGGTGATGCCCTTCATCTCCATTCCCGTATTGTTCCAGAGGTTGGTCATCCATACAAAAGGCACACGGCCTGTAAACATTCCGAGACCTCCGCGGAGCAGTGTCTTGTGGCTGTCGGTCAGGTAATAGCGGAAACCGAGACGTGGCGACCACAGGAGCTTGGCCGATGGAGCCTCGCCCACCTTCACGTCGTATTTCTTTGAGTATTCTGATGCGTTGAAATCAGGATTCTCGGTTGGCGAATTGAAGGATACTGGGATATCCACACGCAGTCCGTATGTCAGGTTCAGGTTTCTGCTGACGTTCCATTTGTCCTGGGCGTAGAATCCAAACTGACCCGACTTGGTGGTGCCAGCCCAGTTGGTGGAGCCAGTCAGCTGAGGATCAGAGTAGTTGTACTGGAAACGGAAGGCATTGTCGTTGAGGAAATCCTGAGTAGAATTGTAGAGGTATGTTCCCGTGCAATGCTGGATAAAGAGGTTATACGACTTGAAAACCTCGTTGTGGGTTCCGAATGTGAACGAGTGGTTTCCCTTGTAGAGCGACAGGTTGTCCTCGAAGGTGTAAGCGTCCACATCCACGGCGTTGGCTCCAGAGGACGCCTCGGTGCCTATCGATACGCCTATCTTGCCAGTATTCCAGGTGTTGCTTGTAACGTCGAAATCGCCACCTGCGCTGTATATCTGCACGTTAGGGGCCAGATAATTGACATCACGCTTGTCGCGCACGTAGGTGAGGCCAGTGCGGAACTCGTTGTAAACATTCTGCGAGAAATTGCTGTTGAGCTCCAATACCACGGAGTTGGTCTTAGAGCTCTGCTTGTATGTGGAGTTTGGGAAATAATAAGTGGTGCTCTTGGTATCGTACTTGTCCTTGTAGGCGTCGTTGTACTGATAGCGGAGAGCCAGCTTGTGCTTGTTGGTGATATTCCAGTCGATACGGCCCAGGAGATTCAGCGAGTTCTTGTCGATACCGCGGTTGCCGATGCCCTCGCGGATTCCTGTGGCCTTGTAGTAATGGTCGGCAATGGCCTGGGCCTCAGCTGATGACAGGTAATCCTGAGCTCCTGGATAAAACTGGTTTGGGACCTCGTTTCTGGTGTTCTCCACTGATACAAAATAGAAGAGTTTGTCCTTAACCACGGCTCCACCCACGTTGGCTCCTATGGTCTTGGTCTTCTCGGAATCGAGGGCCTTCTCCATCTCGGCGGGCTGACTCCACTTGGAATAGAAATTCTCGTTGGTCAGGTAGCCGTAAACCGAGCCCGTGAACTTGTTGG
>JAZUEG010000022.1:0-3274 GCA_045640025.1 Bacteroidales bacterium | reverse complement strand
CACGACGGAAGCCAGAAATTCATAGAGAAACTGCTGAAATACAACTGCTACGGAATATTCGCCACCCACGATATCGACATCGGAAACATGAAGGACACTTACCCAAAAAACGTGGACGCCAAGTGTTTCGAAATCTCGTTTGAGGGCGATACGCTCCAGTTCGACTACAAAATAAAAGCCGGCATCTCGAAAAATCTAAATGCCAGCTATCTGATGAGGAAGATGGGAATTATTGAATAGAAAATCTTCTGTAAATATTGTTTCCGAAACCTATGTAGCCGGTCAATGTGAGCTCCACCACATTTTTGGGCGCCTCCAGGGCGTGCCTGTATCCGTAATACTTGTATCCAGCCTGCATTCCCACCCAGCGGAAACGTCCGTAGATGCCGATGCATGGCACGTGGAAATTCTCGGTTTCGGGCCTTGAGTCGGTTACCGCGCCGTCATATTTGCCCCAGGCGTGGGCAAACTCGTAAGCCACGCTCGCACCGCAATCGGGAAACATTCCGTGATTAAACGAAAACCTCTTCTCGATGGAGGCGTGCAGGAAACTGCGTTTTTCTCTCAGCTGATAGTAAAAATGATCGCGCACCTGCACCAATGCGGGCTTGTATGCCGGACGGAACGACGCGCCGATATACAATGCCATATTGCTCCTTACCTCGTGGATTCCCAGCTTGGCACCCAGGCGGAACTCATGTTTTGTAAATTCCTGAAACTCAGAGAGCGAGATATATCTGAACAGAAACAATGCAGTGGCCTCGCCGCCGTAATCTGCTATCCGTGATGCAGTTGCACGATTGGAATTCATGATGGCGAGGTCGCGCGGAGTATATCCGTCGGAGCTTCTGGCATTTAGGTCCACTCCCACCGACTTCAGAAAAGAGATCATTGCTGTATCGGCATATTTGGCCGCATAATGCGCAGGCATTCCGGCTTTTACATCGGCACCGCTCTCATAGAGCATACGCGCGCAGTCCACGGCTCCGTACTCCGCCGCCACCGAAAACGCTGTACGGTTTTTCACCT
The DNA here is from genome assembly GCA_045640025.1 of Bacteroidales bacterium. GTDB lineage: Bacteria > Bacteroidota > Bacteroidia > Bacteroidales > UBA3824 > UBA3824. The sequence continues at coordinate 2,245 of JAZUEG010000022.1, read as the reverse complement.
CGAGATTCACATCGGCGCCGTTGCGTATCAGCAGGCCGAGCATCGCGGTATCGTTGTTGGCAGCCGCAAACTGAAGGGCGGTTTTCCTGCCATTGAAAACATAATTGGGATTTCCGCCATGAAACATCAGCACATCGGCGCACTCCAGATATCCATTCATAACAGCCACAAGCAGAGGCGTATAGCCCGCCGAATCGAGCAGGTCTACCTTGGTGCGCTCGTATTGCAGAAGCAGGTCCACAGTCTCGGGGCGGTCGGCTATCACGGCGGCATGGAGCGCAGGCGGCTCGGCATCATACAGCGGCTGATAGTTGGGCTCGGCGCCATTGTCCATCAGCAGCTTAACAATCTCGTTTCGGCCCTCGTCGGCGGCATACATCAGCGGAGTGTAGCCGTATTCATCGAACGCGTCCACATCCTCGCGGCGGTTGATGTAGTGTCTCACATTTTCCACATCGCCCATCCTGGTATAATAATGGAGGTTGTTGGTCTGAGCTGATACATCTGATATACAGAGCATTGCAGCTAATGGCAACAACAATGAAAATCTTCTCATATCAATGATATTTAAAGTTTTACCTGAAAATCATCGGCATCCAGCAGATATTTTCTGCGCTTGCGTATCTCATGCAATCTGTTGATATCCAGCTGATAGAATCCTACCTGAACGCCGGGAGCCATCCCGAAATCCTTTTGTCCGTCGGGCAGATACACCGCCGAATCGCCCAGTCCGTTGGCGTTGATGGCAAAGGCCACATTCTCCATGGCGCGGGCGGCAAGCAGCAGGTGCTTATCAGCTGACCTCTGCAGCGGCCACTGCGATATGCAGATAAGCGCGTCGTAAGTGTCGGACTTGGTATTGCGGCACCAGACAGGAAACCTGAGGTCGTAGCAGACCACGGCCCTGAACCTTACGCCGTCCACAGTGAACGAAAGCATTGATTCTCCGGGATTTACGAATCCCTTCTCGAAATCGCCAAACATGTGACGCTTGCCGCAGGTCTGTATTTTTTCGCCATCAGCTGATACAATGGCAAATGTATTGCTGAAGCGTCCGTCGGCTGTGCGCTCATAAAAACTTCCGCAGATGGAGATTCCGAATTTTTTCGCCATCAGCTGAAAAAAACTGCGGCAGCGGGCTCCGTCTATTTCGGGACTCTGAGCGCCAACGTTCCATCCCGTATCGAAAACCTCGGGAAGTATCCAGAAATCGCCCGGCATCGACTGGCGCGCTATAGTATCCGCCATCAGCTGGATATCAACCTTTCCGCTCACTAAGTCGCTGGACGACTGCACTATTGCTATTCTCATTTTATTAATTACGAATTACGAATTACGAATTCGGGTTTAGAAATCATCGATTCCGGCCTCATGGGCGGCGCGAACCACCGAGATTTCGCCGTAGGAAATGTGTCCGCCTACTTTCTCGATTATCAGCTTGTCGGGCGCGCCGGGATTCTCGAGCATGGCTATTCTTATTTTCTCGTAGGCGTTTTTCGATATCAGGCGCATGGGGTCTATCTCGCCGGAAATCACGTACTTGGACAGGTGATTGAGAATAGTGTCGGATTTCAGGCCGCGGATTTTCTCGATCTCGCCCACGGTTTTGCCCTCGCTGAAGAGCTGAAATGATTTTTCCTGTGTGCTGAGGCTCTCGAACTCGGCCTGCTTGAGCGAATCGGCAACGCCAATGCCAAGCATCATGCCATTAGCTGACATATAGGCATAGATAATCTTGAGGATCTCGGCGCCGAATTTCTTGGCCTTGCCGCCCATTCCCTTTACGGCTATCAGGGCCTTGATATCTGTAGGGAGCTGATTGCTGACATCCACAATGCACTGAGTGCTAACGATATCCTTGGGCTCTACGCTGAAACGCGCGGCCATTTCCTTGCGCCAGTCTATGAGCTTGGTGCAGAGGTTCGGGTGCTTGGAGAGTGTGCGTGTGGCAGCCTGATTGAAATTGCCGAAACTGCGCCTTCTGCCCGACGATGCGCCCGATGGCTCCTCGGTGAGGTCCACAAGTATTCTGGCTTTCTGGGCCATGTATCCGCTGAGAGAGAAACCGTCTTTGAGCGATACGAGGAGCTTTTTGCGGAATTCGAAATCCTGCACAAGCTGCTGGATGGCCTCGGTGATTTTCTGTTTTTTGGCCTTGTCGTCACAATCGAAACCGAAGGTCTTGATGGGAGTCTCGAGGCGCTGTACAAGTTTTTCGATGTAATAGGCGCATCCTTTCTGAATG
>JAZUEG010000021.1:0-1889 GCA_045640025.1 Bacteroidales bacterium | reverse complement strand
CTGGGTAACCAAGCCGCAGAAGATTCTGGACGAGGTAACCAAAAACGGCGAGGCTTTCAACAGGCGAACCCTCTTTGTGGCCATGATCAAGTTTGTGGCCCCGGGAATGCTCTTCGTACTGCTGCTCAGGTCGTTCGGTATCATTTAGTTTTTAGGGCAGCTGATACAAAATGAATACTTGGCGCAAATTTTGATATCCAAGTTTCAGAGATGAATTTCAAGCGTTTTGTCATATTATCCATTCTGCTGATGCGCGCTCTTTTGGCCTCCGCACAGCCTGCTGGTGAACCGGTCTCCAAATCCGACTCGCTAAGGCAGATTATTGACCGGACGAATGACAGCCTCGTGATTTTCAACGTATTAGCTGAAATGCTCTCTACCCTGGAAGACGCCGAGGAGCAGTGCGAAATGGCCCGCCGATACTACAACATAGCACTATATACCGGCGACTCGGTCAACATAATGAACGGATGCTACAGGCTGGGATATTACCTCCAGCAGACGGGCGAAAATTCCGAAGCCGTGGATTATACTTTCCGCGCGCTCAATATCGCTCAATACATTGGAGCTGAGGATATTCAGTCGCTATGCCTGCTGAACATCGGATCGTGCTACGCCGAATCCAACCTCGACGAGTGTCTCCGCTACTACTCGGCCGCCATAGAGGTTTCGCAGCGGATACAGAACTACACCGTGCTCGAGGATGTGTATTACAACATGGCCATTTTCTACCTGGAGCGCAACACCCTGAACCTCGCCATTCAGTATTTCGAGAAGGCCCGGGATGTGTATCAGCTGAAGGCAAAATCAATGGACGGCACTCTGCTGGAATACAATCAGACCATACGCGCCACAAGGCTACTCTACTACATAGAGAGGAAGGATACAGCTGATATGTTTCCGCTGCTCGACTCACTGAATTCGGAGTTTGACCTCCAGGACGGTATCAGCTCATTTGCAGGTCAGGCAAATTTCTGCATGGCTCTCTGCGACTGCAACATAAAGGCCGTGGATATGTCACCGTATCAGCTAATGGCAAACTATCTGGACTGGGCCGTCCGGTATCTCGACAGGCTCTGGGATATCATAGAGGACTACAATGTGCAGTGGCTGATACCTGAATCGTACAACAACCTGAAGGCCAGGATTCTGATGGCGCAGGGGCGATACGGCGAGGCCGGCAAGATGCTCATGAATCCAGATCTTTTCAGCAATCAATACGAATACAACAAAACCAAATACCAGTATCTGAAACATGAGGGCAAATACCGGATGGCCCTTGATGTACTGTATCAGCTGAACAGATACGAATGTACGATGCTCTCGCTGCAGAAGGCCGTGGACTACGACAATCTGCAATCCAAGCGCGAATACGACCGCCTGGTGGAGCAGATGGCGCGCGAATCGCAGCAGCGCAACCTGGAATTCGAGATCAGCCAGATAGACCACCACAGGTTTATGTGGAGAGCCAATGTGCTGTTCGCCATTGTGATAGTGATAATAGGAGTGTTCCTGTATTCGCACCACTCCAACAACAAGCGCAAGGAGATGCTTCTGGTTCAGAATCGGGAGATTGGCGAGCGCAACATAAAGCTGAGCTCCATGCACGGGCAGATGCTGCGCCACAATCAGGAGATCAGGGACCAGAGCGCGCTCATAAGCCGCCAGCGCGACGAGCTGGAGCTCACCAACCTTCAGCTGAATGACTCCATAAATATAGGCGCCGAGATTCAGAGGGCCATCATCTGGAGCGAACAGCAGGTGGCCGAAACTTTGGGCAGGAGTTTCGTGATTTTCAGGCCATTGCACATGGTTTCGGGCGATTTTTACTGGGTTTCGCAGATGGGGAGCCGGCGCTATCTCGTGAAGTCGGAGGCCAAGCGGTCTTA
>JAZUEG010000020.1:0-3182 GCA_045640025.1 Bacteroidales bacterium | reverse complement strand
CTGTGTCCGACATCTTGTAGAATCCGTCTATTGTGCTTATGGCCACGCAGTTGTGGGTTCTTAGGATGTAGTTGTCGTTGTCGTTGGGCAGTCCCCTGTCGCTGTTGATGGTGTACACGTGGATTACGGTGTCCATTGTGGCATTCAGGGTGATGTGGTAGAGGCCCTTGTTGTTGTCGCCGATGATGAACTGGCGCGGGCCGGTCTGCTCTATGTATCGTGTGCGTCCGTTGCCCTCAAAACCCGAAATGCCTTTCTTGTAGCTCCATTTCTGGCCGTTGTGCTCGTAGAGCGATAGTCCGAGGTTGCCGGTGGCTATCATGTAGTGAGGGGCCTCGGCCGGTATTCTGAACTTGCGGGCGTTGCGGCGGTCGTTGTCGATGTTTATGAGGCTGTTGGTGGAATCTATGTAGAATATGCCGAGCTCACCGCCGCCTATTATCTGTCCGTTGATGGTGTCGAGGCTCCATATTCCGTTTATTCCCTTCTTGTTGGGGATTTCGGTGAATGGTTTTACGCTGAGGTCCGACAGCCTGGTGTGGTATACGGCCTCGGCGCCTATGTAGAGGTTGTCGCCCACCTGGAGCATCGACTTTATGGAGCCGGTGATTCCTGTGGCGCTGTTGGGGAATATCGAGAATGGCGAGTAGAGGTCCACGAGCTTGATGTCGTTGCTGGTGCATACCCAGATGTTGTTTACCTTGTCCTCGTAGATGTCGGTGATGTTGGTCTTGATGCCGCCCGATGTGATGTCCACCTTCTGTATGATGTTGAACTCTGAGTCGGTGGCTATCAGGCCGTCGCGCTTGGTGCCTATTATGTAGTTGCCGTCGTGGGTGCGTATGGCCGATGTCATCATGGATGGGGCTATGCTGTTTATCTCCTTGTCTATCAGCTGGCAGCAGGTGTCCCTGAGCATGTATATTCCGCGGTCGGCGTTGGCTATTATTATAGTGCCGTTGGTCTCGCCCATGTAGCAGATCTGTCCCTGGGCTGGCTCGGAGTACGGGAGGTCTATCAGCTGGCCGTTCCTTAGCTCCTTGATGTTGTTGGCGTGGTGGGTGGCGAATATCCTGTCGCCGCTCTTGAACATTCCGGTGAATCCCTTGCCTACGCCGGTCTCGCCGTAGATGGATGCTATCGAATCGCCCTTGTATATGAATAAGTATCTGGTGCTCTGGAATATAACGCCCTCGCGCTCGGATATGGCTATGGATTTCACGTCGCCGAATTTGGATTCCTTCTCGCTGAGCATCCCGGTGAGCGAGTGGAATTCGAATGCGCCGTCGTCGTTGGTGCGCAGCACTCCGAAATAGTTGCTGGCGCCCACGTATACGCTGTCGGTGGCGGGGTCTATGGCTATTTTCTTTACGGGTGCGCTTACTGGCACTATCTCCCAGTTGGCGCCGTCATAGATGAGCACTCCGTAGTTGTTGGCGAAGTACATTATGCCGTGGCTGTCCTGCGCCGACGACCAGTTTTGAGCCGATGCGTAATACTTGGTTACGTCGAAACTCTCAATGTATGGTATTCCAATGCGTTTCAGCTGGCCGGATGCGCTTGTGCCGAATGTTATGATGAGTATTATTGATAGCAGTAATCTCGATATTTTCATTTCCGTGTGTTTATAGTTTTTGGTTTGGTAAAATTAGAAATTTTATTGCAAATAGAACACCATTTTGTCTTTTTTTCTATATTAATTTACGATTAATTTTTTGTTTGGGCCAAAAAAACACCGCCGGCAGGTCTGTATCGGCTCTGCGGGCGGTGTTGGTTGTTTGGTTTTGTGCAGCTAATGGCGTGTAATATATCTTGCCATCAGCTGGCCTGGCGTGTATTAGTTGTGGTAGGTAAACTTGCCATCAGCTGAGATTACTATGTACGCGGGCTTCTGATCGGCGGTGATTCCGCTGGCCATGTCGGCGTATGCTCCGGTGATGGCGATGTTTTCGGCGTTTACCACGAAGGCCTTGAATGCCACTGCGTTTTTGCCGGCCTTGAGGGCGCTGGCCTTGATGCCGGACTTGCCTGCTAATACTGCGGCTATGTCGGAATCGGCTGTGAGGCTCTGGCCTCCGGCGTTGATTTCCTTATAGTTGCAGATGGCGATGTATCCTCCGGCCACTGGCACTATGTCGGCTATCTGTCCCTTGATCTGGAACGGCTGGCTCTGAGTGGTGGCGGCCTGGCCTATGGTGGCGGTCTCTATGATTGCCTCGCAGATGGCTGTGGTGTTCTCGTTGCCGTCGGAGCCCTTGAATGCTGTGGTCACCTGGTCGGAGATCTCGTCGTAGCAGCTTACTGTAGGATAGAGTGTGGACTGCATGGCGGCCTGTGCGGTCTGCTGTCCCTTGTCGTCCATCTTGAGGATGGTGGTCTTGCAGAGGCCCTGCTTGGCGCATACTGCCACGGCTACAAATCCGGTGTACTTGGATGGTATTATCTGTACCACGTTGTTGATGCCGGGGGCTGGCTTGATGTCCTTGGTCCAGAGGAGCTTGTCGCCGGAATCGAGCTTGGCTATGAATCCTGCCGACTCGGTGTCGGATGTCTTGTGGTATCCGCAGATGTAGCGGTTGCCGCCGTTGTCCCTGGTGGTGGATACTGTGATGTACTGGCCTGCGGGTGCGTCGGCAAAGGTGCCTGTGTATGGTACGGCGGAGATTTTTGCGCCATTAGCTGATACGCTTACACTCTCGGGGCTCATGTTGAATACGGTGTAGAGTTTCATGTTCTCGAAGTTGGAGGCCATGATGGCGTTGATGTCGGATTCCTGCTTGGCGGTGTATCCGCTCATCAGCTGGCTCTTGCCGCCGTATAGGCTGTTGATGATGGGCTCGTGTTTCTGGCAGTTGTTGTCGGTGATGCGCGATGTCTGCATGGCGAGTGCCTGCTGGGCCTCCTGGCTCATGAGGTAGAGGTCGTAGTAGTAGCTGCCTTTCTGGCTGAAGTCCTCGTTGAATGATTCGGGATTGCCGGTGTTGTTGGCCGATCTCATGGATGCTATCTTGAGGTTGGCCAGTGCGGCCTCGTATTTGAGCGATGCCGACAGGAGCGATTCGTAGTCGTATTTTTCCACGAGGTTTACGAGGGCGTTGGGAGGCGCTATCTGCTGTATGGAGTCGGTCTCGGCATTGGCGCTCTCGAGTGCTGCCACTCTGGCGCGCATGTTCTTGATTTCC
>JAZUEG010000019.1:0-1870 GCA_045640025.1 Bacteroidales bacterium | reverse complement strand
GTCTCGATGCTTGGGCGGAGCAGTCGCTTGTAGCTGTCGGCGGCGGCCTCGGCTACCTGCTTGGCGGCCTCGCCGTTGCCGCGCACGAACTGACGCTCGAGGATGTTCATGGCCTTGTCCTCGGCGGGCTCTATGGTGATCTTCAGGAAACCCTCGGCCTCGCCTCTCTGGAGGGCCATTAGTCGGTGTCCGGCAATGCGAGAGAGACGCTCCTCGTAGTCGAAGTAGTCCTTGTATTTCTGGGCCTCGTCTTCCTTGCCCTTTACGAGCTTGGAGTAGATAACGGCGTCGCGGCTGAAGAGGTTTCGCATCCTGTTTCTTGCGTCGGTGTTCTCGTTGATGCGCTCGGCTATGATGTCGCGCGCGCCCTGGAGGGCCTCCTTGATATCGGCCACCTTGTCGTTAAGGAAAGCCTTTGCGAAGGTCTCGGCGTCGGAGTTCTGCGAGAGCATTATCTTGTCAGCTAATGGCTCCAGGCCTTTCTCCTTGGCCACCGATGCGCGGGTTTTCTTCTTCTGCTTGTATGGCAGGTAGAGGTCCTCGAGGGTTGTCATGTCGAGGGCGTCGTCGAGTTTCTGGCGGAGGTCGTCGGTCATCTTGCCCTGTCCCTCGATGGATTCTATTATTGACTCGCGGCGCTTGTCGAGCTCCTCGTATTTCTTTATCTCCTGCTGGATCTGAGATACCTGCACCTCGTTGAGCGTGCCTGTCTGCTCCTTGCGGTAGCGGCTGATGAATGGCACTGTGGCGCCCTGGCTGAATAGGAATGCGGTGTTCCTTACCTGTATCTCCCTGATGCCGAGCTTGTCGGCGATTATCTGTGCGTAACGGTCGTTCATTGTTAAGTGATTGAAGTGATTGAAGTGTTGAAGTAATTGAAGTGTTGAAATGTTGGAGGGTCAATCATTTCAATCACTTCAACATTTCAATTACTTGGTTAGTATTCAAAGTTCTGCCCAAGGTCGAAGGTCTGGTTGGGTGTTATGGCCTTCAGCTGGGTGTTTATTACGTGATTGTATCTGTCGGTGATTCTGATGTTCAGCGGTGTCCGGTAGCCGTTCTGGTATGCTCCCGGATGCTCGAGTTTCCAGAATGCGTTGTATGGCTCGGGCTCCATGGCGTAGTATGTCTTGCCGTCGTTTGAGAGCTCCACTTTGGCCACGGCGTATCTTCCGCCGAGGATGTAGAGTCCTATCCACCATTGCGACGATCCGTCCTTCACCTTGGCCGATATGTTCTTGTCGGTCAGGTAAGGGATCTCGCGCCATTTTACGTTAGGCTTGCCCGTGGTGAGTCCTGTAAGGGTCTGGAATCCGTCGAGCTCGAGGTCAAACCATGTGGCCTGTGGTCCGTCGGGACATAGGTCGTCGGCTATCACCTTGATTTTCTTGCCGTTGTAATCGAGCTCGTAACACTGTCCCATTATGAATCCTTTGAGGTTGTCGGTGGATGGGGCGCATCGGTAATATCCTTTTTCCACGGCTGGTATTGGCCATGGGTAGTCGCCTGATTTGTTGTATGTGGTTATGAATCCGTCTCTCCACTGGGTGGTGGCCGATTCTTCCTGTATCAGCTGCCCGCCCCCTCCATCTGGATTATCGGGAGTGGATGGCTCGCCGGTGGTGTTGTCGCAGGCTATCATACTGGCTGTCAGCATGATGGCTGTGGCTATAGCTAATGGTCTTTTCATGGTTGGCTTTTTGTGGTTTTCGGTTGTAAAGTTGTTGTTTTTTTGCCGAAATTACAAATTATTTTTCAAAAATTTCTGAGTCGTAGGTTCAACATTCAAGTGCAATTATTTAAAATGAGCGAAAAACATCTTTTTTGGGGTCTCGAAATTTAATTTTTTCCGAGGCCTGTTGTTGATTTT
>JAZUEG010000018.1:0-2695 GCA_045640025.1 Bacteroidales bacterium | reverse complement strand
ATTTTCTGTCACTGACCGAAAAATACAACGAAAAGGAACTCAAGGACGCCTTGATGGATAATATTCAGCGTTTCCTTCTTGAACTTGGCAATGGATTTGCCTTTGTGGGACGCGAGGTGAGGATAGAGGTTGGTCAAACGGAGAAGTTTATTGATATGCTTTTCTACAATATCAAATTGCATTGTTATGTGGTATTGGAGGTAAAGACCGATAAATTCGATTTTGCAAACGTGGGACAATTGGGCGGATATATGGTGGCCGTAAATCACCAACTGAAAGGCGAAATCGACAATCCAACTATTGGTCTCCTTGTCTGCAAATACAAGGACAATGTAGAGGCACAATATGCGTTGGAATCAAGCAGTCAGCCAATGGGCGTATCAGCCTACGAGTTGTCGAAACTAATCCCTGAAAACTTCAAATCCACATTGCCGTCGATAGAGGAAATAGAGGCGGAATTGAATGGAACAATCAAAATTTAAGAAACTATGGCAAAACAACTGATAAACTATAACGGTCGCTACTGTGAGTGCGATTTCGAGAATGCCTTCATCTCTTTTCTGGAAGATGAGGGATGGGATTATACACCCGGCGCAAATATTTGCCGTGACTCTATGAAAGAAGTTGTCAATCAGGACGACCTCAGGAATTATCTAAACAGAAAATATCCCGTCCTGACCGCCAACGACATCCAAAGCATTGTTGAAAAGGTAGTCTATATAGGAGGCGACAGCGACTTTGCCACCCTCCACAATCTATACAAACTCATTGTAAACCCGTTCAATATCAAGAGCGAATTAGGAACAAATGTAGAAATCTCGCTCTTCGATTTTGCGGATTACACAGCCAACATTTTCCGTGTTGTCAATCAGTTGGTGGTGGAATACGTGGACCACGGCAACACCCACGACCGCCGTCCCGACGTGCTATTGTACGTGAACGGAATTCCCGTCTGCATTATAGAACTCAAGAATCCCGCCGATGCCAACGCCACAATAGAGGACGCCCACAAGCAGATAACAATCCGCTACTGGCGCGACATTCCGCACTTGCTCCATTACTGTCCGCTGGCCTGCATATCCGACGGCGTAAAAACACAACTCGGCACCGTAAAGGCTCCTTACGAGCATTACTATTCCTGGCGCCGTATCGACAACGACAGCAAGATAGCCCAAAACTCTCTCGACGAACTCGAGTGTATGATAAAGGGAGTATATCGTCCCGAGAGATTTCTGGAGATTTTCCGCGACTATATACTTTTCGAGGACGACAACTTCAACAGCGACGAGCGCGAGATTATCTGCCGTTATCCTCAGTTTTTCGCCTCAAGGCTTCTCAGGGAAAGCATTCATCAGGCATATCAGTCAGGCGGCAACAAGGGCGGAACATATTTCGGAGCCACCGGATGCGGCAAGACATATACAATGGCATTCCTCGCACGTCAGTTGTCGATGCGCTGTGGCAGTTGGCTGGGATCGCCCACGGTGATAATGATAGTGGACCGCGACGATCTCCAGAAACAAACCTTCAAGAAAGTGTTCGGCAAGTGTCAGGAATTTCTCGGCCTTGGCGAGGTAAAGCGCGTGAAGAGTCGCAAGGAACTCAAGGAGGAACTCTCTTCCCGTGAGTCAGGCGGTTTCTATATCTGCACCATTCAGAAATTCTGCGACCGCAAGGACAAGGACGGCAATCCCGACAAGATTGGCCTCTTATCTGACCGCAACAACATAATCTGTTTTTCCGACGAGGCGCACCGTACCCAACTCGAGAACGCCAAGAAAATAAAATTCTCCAAAGATGAGAACGAGAATATGAAGGCCGTTGTCTCCAAGCCATACGCCAAAGTATTGAGGGAGGCATTCCCCAAGGCCATATTTGTAGGCTTTACAGGAACTCCAATCGACGAGACCTACGCCACATTCGGCTCCAAGATCGACCAATACACAATGGCTGAGGCTGTGGCCGACGGACTCACCGTGCCTATCAAGTATCACCCAAGAATTGCGAGGGTATTGCTCGACGATGCCAAGGTGAAAAAGATAGAGGATTATTACAAGAAATGCGCCGATGATGGAGCCACCGAGGACGACATCAAGGCCAGCAAGGAGGCTATGAGCAGTATGCAGGTGATTCTTGGCGAGGACGACCGCCTGTCAAAACTAGCCACGGACATCCACGACCATTACACCAAGGCCATAGAGACCGACCCTTCACGGGTGCAGAAGGCAATGATTGTAAGTTCGTCAAGAGAGATTGCATACAAACTTCTCAATCAGTTCAAGTCAAAGTATCCTGAATGGTTTGTGGAGAAAATGACATCCGGCAACGACGAGGAGTTCAAGAAAGCCAACCAAGAGGCCTTCGACAAACTATCGCCAATGCCAACAATAGCAATGGTGGCCACTGTGGGAAGCAACGACGATCCCGCAATGTACAACTACCTTGGCGGAACCGACAACCACAAGCGCAACGAATCTCTCGATGCTATGTTCAAGGACGAGAACTCGAACCTTAGAATCTGTATCGTGGTGGATATGTGGATTACGGGTTTCGACGTGGAGTGCCTTACATATCTCTACAACGACAAGCCTCTTCAGAAACACGGACTTATCCAGACCATAAGCCGAGTAAACCGCAAATATCCCGGCAAGACATACGGCCTTATAATCGACTACATAGGTATCCGCACCAATAT
>JAZUEG010000017.1:0-15730 GCA_045640025.1 Bacteroidales bacterium | reverse complement strand
CACGAGTCAGGCATACGGAAGGCGGAGCCTGGAGGATTGCAGTCTCTCGCTCATGAGATCGTTGCTGATATGTTTCCTGATATCGGCCATATTGGTGGTATTTCAATCATTCTTCAAACATTTGGCATTCAGCATCATGGAGCCGTCGGAGGAGGTTTTGGGATGGGCCGAGGTTTATTTCGACATCTGCATCTACGGATCGTTCGGCTTCCTCGGGCAGTTCGCGTTTACGGGCTGGTACGTGGGAATGCAGAACACCAAGATTCCGTTGGCAGTATCTATAAGTCAGAATGTTATCAATATAATAGCCAGCCTGATATTCGTTTATGTATTCAATATGGGAGTTCGTGGCGTGGCATACGGCACACTGATAGCGCAGTTATCAGGATTCGCAATCTCGGCAATATTCTGTATCAGATACTATAAAAAGGTATTCCGCTATCTCAACAAATCCAAAATCCTGGAACCTGACGAGTTGGTGAAATTCTTCAAGATAAATTCGGCAATCTTCCTGCGCACAATATGCGTGGTTGCGGTTACAGTTTACGTTACAGTGGCGGGCTCTCAGATGGGCGACGTTATTTTGGCCTCTAACGCTGTGCTGATGCAGTTCTTCATGCTCTACACCTATTTCATCGACGGATTTGCCTACGCTGGCGAGGCGCTTTGCGGAAAGCATTTCGGGGCTAACAACGCATCTGCCATGCGCTCCACCATCGGGAGGCTCTTCCGCTTTGGCTGGATAGTCGGCATCGGTTTTGTAATCATTTATCTAACATTGGGCCATCCGTTCATCCACCTGCTCACCGATCAGCCAGTGGTAGTCGAGACGGCCTTCCAGTATTTCTGGTGGGTGTTGCTGATACCTATAGCAGGCATCGACGCCTTCACATGGGACGGCATCTACCTCGGCATCGGCAATATCAAGAGCATGCTTTTGTGCACCTTCATGGGCGCCGTGGCTTTCTTCGGAATATGGTTCTCGCTGTCAGGAACAATAGGCAACAATGCCCTCTGGTTAGGATTCAATATGTATTTGCTTGTCAGAGGCTTGGTGCTGAGATTAGCGTGGAGAAAGGGAAATTAAAGACTCTCAATCTCTGATTGTGTAAGACCTGTATATTTTACAATCAGTTCCATAGGCATAGCATCCGCCTTCATCTTCTTAGCCATAGCAACAGCCTGCTCGGTCTTGCCGATGGTAAGCCCCTCAAGCTTGCCCTCGGCAAGACCTTCAACCTTACCCTCGGCCTTGCCATCAGCGAATCCGACAGCCTTGCCCTCGGCGAAACTTTGGGCCAATGCTGTACGCTCTGTTGAAATATCAAGCCAATACTTATTGTAAGCCTCCAACTCTTCAGGTGTGTATGCGGCACGCTCAACAATCTCCAATGCCTCGGCAATCTCTGAATTCGCAAGAAGCTCAGGAGCCACTTCTATAGTAGAGTCGTCTATTTCGGTAAGATACTTTAGCCAAAGATCGGCAAGCAATTTGCCAGCCTTGCAACCACGCACCTTATATTTCTGAAGGTCAACAAATATCAAAGCGATATCCTTATGAACGTCATCGGCATTTTTCTGATTGGTAAAATAATACTCGTGAATAAACTCGTTTTTATTTAATTCGCCTTCAGGAATTTCTGATTCATTTACAAGACTCAGGGCATAAACCTCCTTCAACTCATCGAAAGCCTGACCTTTTTTGAGCTGATTGCTATATGTGAGTACCGCATTGTAGAGGGTTCTCGAAAAGAACGCCGTTGTCCAATAATTCTGCATTTCAACCACAAAGGTACGTCCAAAATTATCTGTACACTTTACGTCCACTATCGAATATTTCTTATCGGTATTGCCCTGATGATTCTCTCCTGAAAGATACTCTATTGAGGTAATCTGCATATCGTTGGGCAATGGCAACAACGAGTTGAGGAGACTCATCACAAGATTCTTGTGTTCTCCGAATACCTTCTTGAAAGTAAGGTCTGCCTTAGGGTTCAAATACTTTGACATAGCCGTAAAATTTTGTGGTTTTTTAAAACAATGCAAATATACAAAAAAATTGTTTATTTCAGCAATTCCTGAATCACTTTTCCTGCTATCGTGAAGCCGAAAATGCCTGTAATGTGAACGAGGCTTCCATTGGTCTGGGCCTTTACGATCGGGGAATTGGGGTCGAGGTCGGCCTTGAACTTATTGGCCAAAACCTCGGGCGAATACACGCACTGGAACTTTCGTGACGGGAAAGTCTTGAAGTGCTTGAACTTCTGACGGATAGCTCTTGCCAACGGACAGCCCTGAACCTTCCAGAACTCTGCCACGGAAATCTTCAGCGGATCCATCTTGAGAGCGGCGCCCATCGACGACATGAAAAACGCCTTGGTATCGCAAGCTCTCAGAATCAACTCCGCCTTGTCCTTCAGGCTGTCGATGCAGTCGATAATGACGTCGTAATCGGAGAGCTTGAACGAATCGGCGCTATCAGCTGAAAACAAGGAATTTATGGCCGTAATCTCCGCCTCGGGATTTATCTCAAGGAGATGATTTCGCATGGCCTCCACCTTCACCTGACCCACGGTCTTTGTGGTCGCCATCAGCTGACGGTTGATGTTTGACGCCGCCACATTGTCGCAATCCACAATGGTGAGATGGCTGAGTCCCGTGCGCACGAGAGCCTCGGCCACCCAGCTGCCCACGCCGCCCACGCCAAAAAGTATCACCTTCTTGGTGCGCAGTTTGTCCATACCGTTCTCTCCAAAAATCAGCAGAGAACGCGAAAATATCTCGGTATTCATTTCAGCTGATATATATTAATAATCTTCCCCTTGGAGAATTACTTCAAAATCAGAATCTTTAACCGTAGGCACTTCCTGAACATCTACCGGCGCATCGATTATTGAGAAAAACTCAATTCCTCCGGCAGACTCTTCGTTCACGAAACCAAATACAGTTTCATTCTTGGATTTGGTGATTACCTTGATATTATACAGATGACCTGGAATTAGGGATCCCGGCTCTACTATAATATCCAAATCGATATATTTGGAGGTAGTTACGGTAATTTTTTCCGGTTCTGGAGACACATCAACAGTCACCAGCAGACAATCATCAAATTCCTGCCGGGCTAATACAATATCGCCGGAGCATGTCGCGATGGTAATGTCGTCGGATGAGAATATCTGAATCTGAGCATAATTCGACATTGATTTATCGTTTTTCAATGCGACGGCCTCTCCCTGGTCCACAAAACGCTGGTTCCAAGCCAGATTTTGCGCCATCAGCTGAAATGAGATAAAAAATTCCAAAATAAGCAAACAAAGTTTTTTCATAGTTGAAATGTTTTAATTTAAAGTGTTAATAGAACTCACATTAATTAACGTCACAAAAATACAAATTCTTTTAAATATTTTGATTATTTTTGCCGAAAACTATTAATCAAATGAGACCATTATTTTCGATTATATTATTGCCGGCGCTGCTCGCGATAGCCTGCCTGAAACCCAACGACGCTTATCTGGAATTTCTTGAAAAACCCGAAACCGAAGCCGACACTATCCCCGATCCGATGGACGACCCCGAAACCGAAAACCCGCTCTCGAAATCCGAGGGAATGGATTTCAGAATGCGAATGGAATGCCCCGAGCCCAGCGAGAACACCGACCATAACCTCCTGATAATAAAGACCGACAGCATTTACGGCGTAAACTACGCCCTGGAATGGGACTGCCAGCTGAAGGCGCAAAGATGGAGCGCAATGCAGATGTATCACGGCAACACGGCAAGCAAGGTGCGGCGCTCCGGCGACGATGCCTGGCACGAGGACAGCGATATTCCCACCGAATACCGCACCACCTACGCCGACCATTATCAGAACGGATACGACCGCGGACACATGATAGCCTCGGCCGACCGCCTGCAAAGCCGACACATGAACAAGCAGACTTTCTGCTACAGCAATGTGCATCCCCAGCTCAACGAACTCAACGCGGGCGTCTGGATGGAAATGGAGGAAAGACTCAGAACCTGGAACTGCGACGAATTCCGTGATACTCTGTACGTTGCCAAGGGCGGAACCATCGACAACGAGGCCCAGATATTAGGCTATACATCGTCGGGCCTGATAATCCCGAAATATTTCTGGATGGCTGTTCTCTGCCTTAAGGACGGAAAATACAAAGCGGTGGCCTTTTGGATAGACCACCGCCGCAAATATTCAAAGGAAGATCATATTCTTGAAAATCATTTCATAAGCATCGCCCAGCTTGAAACCTTTACGGGAATCAACTTTTTCTACAACCTGGATCCCGAGATTCAGGAAAAGGTAGAGAGCGAGGTAATTATCGACGAATGGAGATAAAATTTACCAGCTGATAGCGAAACCGGCATTGTAAGTCGAGAAGTCAACAGGTCCGAAATTCTTGACGTACGAGGCGTTCAGCATCAGCCAACCAATCTTGAAGAAGGCGCCGCCCATAGCCTCGGCCCCCTTGGCCATCTCGGTGCGGAAAGGCTTGTCGTCGTAAGTATATACAGTTGTGTGGTTTCCGTAACCTGCCGACGCATAAATTCCGAACCAACGGCACCAGCGCCAGCTTAGTCCGAAATGTCCGCTAATGCGGTAAGAGCCTTCCTCGGTGTATGCCATCAGCTCCTCGGCCGACAGATCGGATGGCATTTCCTGAATGTCCTTGCGGTAATATGTCTTGGCATCCACGGTGTTCTTGTCCTCGGCGGCCATCTTGTTGAAAGTGGAGACAAGCGTAACGGGCGATATCTGGAAATCAGCTATCCAGCCCATGCGACGTCCACCGCCGAACTGAAGTCCCGCATAGGCATCAGGCGAATACGACGCACCGATAAAACCATATCCTCTCTGACGGCGCGAGAATCTGTATCTCATCACCAAATCCTCGCCCTTGTCGATTGTGATGCTTTTAGTTTTCTGACGTCTGCCGTCTATCATTGTAAGCTTGTACTGCCCCACAAGATTCTTGGTGGTAACACCCGAATAGATATTCTGATTGCCGAGCTTCATCTCGAGGTTGGGAGCATTTTTCACTGTAACAGTCAATGAGCCGGTTACATGATGAAGCGAAACGTCAAGCGCCTTGGCACCGCCTTTCAGATTCAGCTCAAATTCGGTGTTGATGTAGTTTTCCTTGGAGACCACGATTTTGTGCTTGCCGTTTTTGATACTCTCGTTGAACTCCTTGCCTTTCACCGGGTAACGTTTTCCGTCCACCGAAACAGTGGCGTTGGGCTGGTCGATATTCAGAATCAGATAAGTCTTGTCCTTGGAAGCGTCCACTTCCACGAGCTTCTCCTTCTCTACCACAACTTCCTTTTCCACATATTTAACGACCTCTTTCTCAACGATTTTCTCCACGAAAACTGTATCCTTGAAAGCCTGCGAAAGCTCTTCCTTGCCTTGGAAAACCATCTGATACAGATAAAGATTGTGAACATCGTTGGATGTAATAGGAAAAACAATCTGCGAATAGCCTTCGGCATCTATCACAACGTTGCGCGATTTTACAGGCACGATAACATGAACTCGGTAGCCGTTGATGATTTTTTCGGACTTCTTGACTGCCGGACCGCTCACCTTGAATGTCACATTAGGAATCAGAATGTCGATTGCGGCGCAGAATACATCATTATCGTCCTCATTCACATATTTAACACTCTCTGAGGCAGATAGATACTTCTTGAACTTCATCTCGCCTATCTGAGTGAGTTTTTGGGCCTTTACGCTCATGCACAGCAACATGGCTGCAATAAGAAATAATATACGTTTCATTTTTGGTTAAGTTGATTTAATAATTTTTGCCATTAGCTGATAAAAAACTAATTCTCCAGATCATCGATGCTAAACAGCTGATCGGGAGGTAATGGATTTCCGTTCTTGTCCTTGTTGGGCTGCCAAACGCGGACGTGGATTATCGGCTTGTCTTCTCCATGGCTGAAATCCCACAGCAGAAACAGGTAACCTTCGTCGCGGTAAGAATCGGAGGTGTAGTTCTGTATCAATCTCACGTAATAGAAATCATCCTTGGTATCATGAATATTCACCTTAACGTCGGTAAACTCCACATGAATACGCTTGTTGTATTTGAAAACACGTGCAAGGTCGGCAAGATACTGCTGCTTGTCCTTCTTGCGGTATTCCACCTTATAGTTGGAATTGTAGCTCGATTCCTTGGTCTGGATTACACGACCGGTGATGATGAGAGCATCGTCGCCGAAAATCTTGTTCATAAAATCGAGATCCTTGGTATTGTAGGCGGTGCGGAACCTCTCCACATAATCGAGAATTATCTGGCGTCGGCGCATATCCACTACATCATCCTGACGCTTGAAAATCCTCTTGTAAGTATTCTGATCCACAGTAATATGGAAGCTCGTGATAGTGCCCGACGCATCAAAGGCTATGGCCACCTTCTGCTCCTTATTTTCCAAGTCCCTGAAAAACAGAGGAATATTTCTTATTTCGTGATCGTTGGTGTGATAAATCAAAATTCCGAACTCATTGATTACGTTTTTCGTACACTTAAACGGCGAACCGCTCCAGAGCATTGCCAGCGATTTTTTAACATCCTCGCTCAGAGGGAAATTTTTGAAATCAGGCACCGTATTAGTAACATAGCACCTGTTGATCTCGGTGAGCAGACGCGAAATATTTTTCTGCGCCGATGCGGTCAAGGCACTGTTATTGAGGTCGGTAATAGTAACACTCACCGGCTCCTGGGCATTCAGCATGGCCGATACCAAAAGCCCGAAAATCAAAAGCAGAAATTTTCTCATAGTTTTGGTTAATGTTTTTCGTTATACAAATCTTTTAGATTGTGCGTTGGAATATAGGCATTTACATTCACCGTTATCACCTCCTGCATCGGGTCTATCTTCATGTACAGCAGATGATTGAAATTGTATTTTGGGTTGGCGTATATCACCGTAGCCGTAAGACCGAGGTCGCTCACCTCCTCCACGCCGAAATACGCCACGCTGCGGTCCATCAGGCAATAAGACACCAGCCTGCTGAGCGGAACCTCAAAAACCTGCTCCGTATTGTCGTATCGGCTCATCACCACCTTCACGGGCTTGCTGATCTCCACGAGGCCGGTCATCACATTGGCCCACGACTCCTCCGGGAAAAACACATTAAACAGAGGCGTAGTGTCCCTCCTGTTGAAATACTTGCAGGAGCTCATCGACTCTATCATGTAGTTTTGGCCAGCTAATAGCAGATATTTTGGAGTGGCTTTCAGCTGCGAGAAATCGTTGAAGACATAAGAGTCGAAATCGGGAGCATTTCCCGTAAGCGCATCATACATATACTGCTGAGCCTCAGCTATATTCCTTCCCGAGATCAGCGAATAAGCCTTCGGAAATTCCATCCTGCAGACCTGTGTTGAATCATGAGTCCAGATAGCGGTATATACCTTGTCGGTCTCCTGGAGCGCAAAATCGCAAAGCGAATCCACCTTCAGGAAACCGAAATAATCCACCTGAATATTGTGGTCCAATATCACCTCTTCCCTCATTGCCGGCTTCAAAACCCTGAAATACAGATTGTATCTCTCCAGAAAATCGCAGATCATCTCAGGGAAAAGCTCGCGCTGAAACTCCGAAAAAATCCTGCATCCCATCTGGGTTACAGTTCCGGCAGTATCGGTACGCGTATAATACTGTACCTTGCTCTTTTTCAGCAGATTGCCAATCTCCTCCAGCTCCACTGTTGCATATTTTTGGGCATTGCAGCTAATGGCGAGGGTTATGGCAGCTAATAGCGAAAAAATCTTCTTGCTCATACTCTTAGTTGCCTATTATTATCAAACTTCCGTTTAGAGTGCCCTGCACCATATTGCCGGCCTCAAAATCGCCTTCCACCACATCGCCGGAATGAGCCATGCGGTTCTGCATATCTTTTTGACTCAGCCGGTGGTCCTCGGTATATTCCATTGTGCCAAAGCCGGTAGGACGGCCCTGAGCATCAAGCCTGCCGTTCCATCGTCCGTAGCCCAAATTATGCGTGGTCTTGCTGTTGCGATGATTGTCGTGATTATCGTGATTGTCGCGTGGACGATGCTCCGGCTGATCGAGCTGGATGATTTCCTCGTCGTCATCGTCGTCGTAAAACTCCTCTTCGTCTATATACTGCTCTTCATCCGTGAAATACTCCTCATCGTCTCCGGGCAGATATTCCTCTTCCTGCTCCCTGGGAGTAGGTGATGTTGCAGGATTTGGGTCCATTACTGCTGGAGTGTTTTCCTCGGGCTCATCGGGACTCAGCAGAGCCCACGTCACAAAAGCGCCCAGCAGCAGGAACAAAATCAGGAAAAACATGGCTATCTTGCGCCAAACCTTCTTGCGCTTGCGTTCACGTACTTTCTCAAGCTCGTATTCCATGAGCGAATACACAGCGTTCTCGTCGAGATTGTGAATGCGGATAAGCGAATCGAGACGTCCCCTCTCGGCCTGTGTAACAGTGCCGTCATCCACAATGTCGGTTATCACCTTGCGCACCTCGTCGGGAATGGCATTGTAACGCTTGCGGAGGTCAAAGAGAATATCGTCGCAGTTGCGGTAGCGTGCCTGCTTGTTCTGCTGAAGGCACTTGTCGACAACTGTTCTGTACTGCATCACCTCGATATTTCCGGTAAAACAGTTTTGCGGATACTGTCCCGTCAGGAATTCGGCCATGATGAGACCAAACGCGTAAATATCGGACTGAAGGTCGATATCAGCTGAATTAACTCTCTGCTCCGGCGACATGTAACGCGATGTGCCGGCCTGCTTGAGTCTTGTATCAAATGAATCCGAGATTGCCAGACCGAAATCGATGATCTTGACATTGTGGTTTCGGTTGGCTATCATTATATTGTCGGGCTTCAGGTCGCGGTGGATGAGTCCCGACTTGTGCACGTACGACAATGCGCCGAGTATCTGACGGAGGATCTCGATCTTGTCGTCGGTATTTGGTATGCCATTAGCTGATATAATACGGGACAGTGGCTGACCATCCACAAACTCCATGGAATACCAGAGACCCTTGGCGTCCTCGCCGTTGTCCTTGGCTTTCACGATGTTTTCGTGGTTGAGGCTCTTCATGTTCTGATACTCCTGCATGAAAAGTTTCCTGTACATCATGTCGTGGGAGTATTGCGACTTGATTCTCTTGATAATCTCGCGGAGCTGAAGCTTTGGATAATATCGAACGTAGACATCGCTCATGGCGCCGTCGGTGCTCATAAGGGTGTCGATATAATCGGGAGGCTGCTGATTGTCAACGAATCCGCTGGCCTGATTGCTTACGAATCCACTACTCTGATTGCTTACAAATCCGCTGCTCTGACCATCGACAAAACCACTGTTCTGGCCGCCGACAAATCCGCTTGCCTGATTATTGCCATCAGCTACAAAACCGCTCCCGCCGTCGTTGCCGTTGATGAATCCGCTGGCTGGCTGAGCGCCGCTGTTCAAGAATCCGCTGTCCTTAATATTCATGATATGTAATGTTTGGTATTAGCTGCAAAGTTAAAAAATATTAAATACGACGCAAGAAAAAAGCGAAATTAATCGTCCCATCCTGTGGTATCGGTCTCAAAATATTTGGTATCGGTGATGAAATCGAGCTCACGGTAATAGAGCCGCGCGTAATACTCGTAGCGCATACACGGCATCAGGCTGTCGAGCATATAGGTAAGGCGCCCGAGCGAATCGAGAGTGAGCTGCCTTGAATGCAATCCGCTGATACCCAACGAATCAGTAGGCTTGTAGTCGAGGTAGATATTCAGCGAATCGCGGTTGAAATACCCCGCATTCAGGATAAAATCCACCACAGCGGATGTATCGGTTACGCCACGCGCATAGCCGGTCCTGAAATCGATGAGCGGAGCCTTGAATCTGAGAGTATCGCTGCGGAGTGTATCGCCCATGGCATCGCGAGCATAGAGGAAACACTCTATTACAAGTCCCTGAATATCAATGCTGATGGTATCGACAAGACAGCCCAAAGAATCGTATGGAACGGGATGGCAGATCCAGCCCCTGTCGATGGAACCTCGGAAAAAAACGCCCGTCTCCTTGATATCGTAATCGCGGAAAAGATCGAGATTGTAGCGCCCAGAAACCTTGAAATCGAAGATATCGATGATATCGATTTCTATGCTGCGGGCCAGGCTGTTGGTGTCGATGGGGTTTAGCGCGCCCACGTCCTTATTGAACCAGTCGTCATCGAAATATCCGGGCTGAAGCATAGGGTCGGTCCACGGACTTCCGTCGGCCAGCACGCCGTGCTCGCTGAAGTAGTTTTCCTCGTCGGGATACTCGCATGCCAGTATCAGCGACGATAATATTAATATGCTAAGTATCTGTTTCATAATAATCTAAAAACAATAACACAATCCGAAATTGATATCGGCAAAAGCCGGTTTCGACATCACCCTCGAGAAGCTCACGGTGGGCAGAATGTTGTTCCACCAGCGGTTGTAATACAGATTGCGGAGCACGAGCATGGCGCCCACCTCGAGATTGAGCGCGCGGCATTTGGCCGGGCTGTAATAGCGGGTCTGATACTCGTAAATATTGGAATACTGGCCGTAGCCCATGGCAATATACATTGCTGCTTTCTCGTGGAAACGGAACGCCGGGCCCACATTTATGGTAAGGCCTTTCCAGCCGGGATTGTCGGATTTCAGATACTGTTTTTCGGACAAAATGCGCGTACTCCTCACGTTTTTCATCCTGATGGAGCTGTCGAAAAACAGCGGCGAGAATCTCAGATCGGCGATTATTCCCCAGCGGTTGTCCTCCAGATAGCCAATCTGCGCGCCGTAATTCAGCTTCAGCGAGCTGGCCACTCCGGCAAACCGCACATTATCCACCTGCCTGTATAGATGGCACTTGCGCACCACATCGAGCTTGCCCTTGTGCGGAATAGTTACGGGAAACTCCCTCGATACAAATCCCGGCGACGACAGCACCACTGTATAATTGCCAACCAGACGCTCCTGCACGGCCGGGCCAATGAGAATATATTTTTCCTTGCCGTACGAAACCTCTGATTGATAGCCCTTTGCATTGGTCTTGATGGACAGAGTTCCCATATTCAGCTTCAGGGTATAATTGCGCGATCCGTTCAGGGTTTCCATGCGCTTGCGCGAGGTGTGGCCGTTGTATTCGGTGTACACGATGTGCTGCATTCCCTTCTCCACCTGCACCGAGTTTACGAGTCCGCAGTTTACGCCGTCTACCCAGAGATTTGTGAAATCCTCCTTGTCTACCGTAATGGTTACCAGGTCTTTAGGAATCCGCACGTCCATCTGATACGTGGTATTGGGGCGGAAATTCCTGGAATTTACCTCAATCTCCTTGCACGGATAATATCCCGGCACGTAAAACAGAATGTATCTGCTGGTACCGTCACGGGGAATCCTCACCAGGAATTTCTGGACACCCGATTCGGTTTTCGACTGCGAAATGGCCGGCAGGTCGTTGGGAATATAGAGGAGATCCATCGATGTCTTAACATCGATCTCGCAGTAATTGTATTCGGTGTCGTTCAGCTGAAACGAAATTGATGAGCTCTTCTGCTGCAGGTCGCTGGATTTCAGCTGAATGGCGGTCATATTCTGCAGCTGAACGAGAATCTTGCATACCTTGGCCTTTATGAGCATCTGCGCCGGTACGCTCAGATACAGGTCGGGATATCCGGGCACAGATACAGTGAGTTCGGCGTCACGGTCGTCGGGCACATACACACGCTTGAAACAGCCGTTGTACATCTCCTGCGACAGATATTCCAAGTCCTGATTCTGAACCCTTACACCGTCTACGGGTACTATTATGTCGATGGCGGCCTTTTCGGTACTCAGGCCCGAAACCCTTGTGCCGTATTCCAAAATCGTGAAACTCAGAGCATTATTGTCCTGAGCCCACGAGGCGGAAAAAATCAGCAGAAGGATTGCCGTATATATAAATCTCATATCGGAATTATCGAATTGTGTTTTGGACTATCATATAACGGCAAAAATCATGCAAACATTGTATCCATGGCCCACAAAAGATGAGGGATACAATATAAAGCGCCATTAGCTGCAAGGCACATTTTTTGCTGTGTTTTGGGCAGCTAATACAGAACAAAATGAACCCTAAAATTGCCGTAATAGGACTTGGATACGTGGGCCTGCCACTGGCCAGACTGTTTTCCACCAAATACACGACCACAGGCTTCGACAAGAGCCAGCACCGCGTAGACAGCATTATGAGCGGTCACGACTACACAATGGAAGTATCTGACAATGAGCTTGCCGAGGCCATAAGGAATGGACTGAGATGCACCACCCGGATAGACGACATACGGCATTGCAACATATACATTGTGGCAGTGCCAACACCCGTAGACCAAAACAACCGCCCCGACCTCGCTCCGCTTATTTCGGCCAGCCAGATAGTGGGACAGATAATCAAGAAGGGCGACATAGCCATCTATGAATCAACGGTTTACCCCGGAGTAACCGAGGAAATCTGCATTCCCGAAATCGAGAAAGTTTCGGGGCTGAGGTTCAATGTGGACTTCTACGCCGGATATTCGCCCGAACGCATCAACCCCGGCGACCGCGAGCACACCGTAGAGAAAATCCGCAAAGTGACATCCGGCTCCACACCCGAAACCGCCGACATTGTGGACAATCTATACAACTCCGTGCTCAAAAACGGCACCCACAAGGCGCCTTCCATCAAGGTGGCCGAGGCTTCCAAAATTATAGAAAACTCGCAGCGCGACGTAAACATAGCATTCATGAACGAGCTGGCCAAGATTTTCAACGCCATGGGCATCGACACCAACGACGTGATAGAAGCAGCATCCAGCAAGTGGAATTTCATAAAAATGCGGCCGGGACTCGTAGGCGGACACTGCATCTCGGTAGACCCTTATTACCTGATACAGAAGGCTCAAGTATACGGAGTGCTTCCGCGGATAATGTCGGCCGCGCGTCGCCTGAACGACGGCATGGGCGATTATGTGGCCAATCAGCTGATAAAACTCATGAACCTGAAGGGCGTAATGGTGAAAGACTCCAAAATCCTGATACTCGGATTCACATTCAAGGAAAACTGCCCCGACATCCGCAACACCAAGGTAGCCGACATTGTGGACACTCTCAGCCAATACACCCCAAATATCGACATCTGCGATCCCTGGGCCGACGCCGGGCGTGTACGCGCCGAATACGCCATAGAGCTCAAGAAAAACGAAGACCTCTCCCACTCCAGCTACGATGCCATAATCCTAAGCGTGGCCCACAGAGAATTCAACTCCCTCGATATCAGGAGTTTTCTCAGGGCAGCTAATGGCGTTGTATACGATGTGAAAGGCGTTCTCGACAGAAACATCGTGGACGGAAGGCTGTAGTGTTATTCTAAGCCCGAAATTTTGGGCAAAAATCAGCCAAAAATCTTTTTGCACCTTCGGTGCGGAATCAAGATGGATGCTATTGGTGCCTGGAAGGCACTACCTTGAGTAACCGGGTACGCCGAAGCCGTTGGCGCTTGCGCCAATGGCTGGCGTGCCCGGTTTGCACCAATAGTCGCCGTGCCCGGTTTGCACCTACGGTTGCAGTACAACAAAAAAAGGTATAGCATGACTATTAGCCATACCATACCTTTTTAACAAAAAAGAATATATCTTGCTACAATTAAAGTATTCCGAACGATTAAAAAATGGAATAGAAACTACAATACACTCTCCTACTCGGTAATCTCAACCATCTTGAAAGGAATCTTCAAGATAGACTGATAATCCTCACCGGCCTCAAGCATATCCTCGTCGTCTTCCTCGTAATACCAGTTGATAACAACCTCTGCTTTTGCCTTGCTGTGAATATTCTCCAACTTCTTGAATACGTCGAGAATACACTTAGATGAGCTGGTGTTGAAATACTCCAGCTGTATATTTACATTTACTACACCCTGTGCTACCTCCGAATACTTGTCGAGCCAGTCAACAAGAGGCTTGTAAAACTCAATAGAGTTTTCAGGGATCGAACGACCCTTAATTTCGATATTGCCAGTCTTGGCGTCAAACGAAATAGTAGGAGTTTTTGGTGTACCTTCTATAATTATCGAATCCATTTTTTAGTAATTTTATATAATTGTTTAGCTTACGAGAACTTCGAAAACGAAGAAATTAAATTTACTGTCAATGTCAATAAATTCGAAACCGAATTTATTGCCGGATTTGCGGGCCATCTCAATAAAACCGAGACCGCCGCCGCCCTTCTCAGAAAACTCATTGTTGTTCAGGATAATCTTGTAGAGATTCTTCAGCTCATCCTGATTCATCGAGTTGAGTTGTTCCATTCTGTCGCGGAGCTTCTTGGTATTAGCCTTAAGAACAAAATTTCCGGAAGTAATCCTGTAATTACCGCCATCCTCCTTTGTCAACACGCAAAAGACATAAGAGCTGACACCCGATACAGGAATACTTTTAAGCAAATCCGTGGAAGGCACCTCCTGATGGTGGTAAAGGTTTTGCAGAGCCTCTACAAGAACATTGTAGACCCTTCTTATCTTCTTGGGATTCTCTCCACCCTGCAAAAGCGAATCTTCAACCATGGCCAACATATCACTGATGCGGTCGGATGAAATCTCCCCCTCATGCGATACTACCAGGTTTCCCTTACTTACCTTTTTATAGAGGCTATGTATATTCGCTTCCATATAATTGACTTAAAATTTAATTAAGTGTTCTTTCGCTTGCAAATATAATAACAATTATCAAAAAAACACAATTTTTTGAAACTTTTTTTAATAAAGTGCTAATTTATTTTCTTCAGCACCATTTTTCAGCTCCACAACCTTGGATGGCTGAATGCCGATAGCCTTTGGCATATCCTCATACGAGGTGTGAATCCATATATTGGCATTCTCCTTGAATGTGCGCTTGGCAATATTGGCTATGCCGGCCAGAGTATCCTTGGAAGCCTCCTGATTGAAAGTATCAATCTTGGGAGCCACTATAAGGACTGTAGACTTGGTATTAGGAGCCACAATCTCGTCGGCAGGCAGTTTCACGATGTCGATGTACTTATCGAGCACGGCCTTCTTTACATTCTGATTGGCTGCACGGCAGGCTGTGTCGTCAGCTACATAACCTATAATCTTGTGTACGAAATCGCCATTGTGCTTTACGCCCAGACGGCCAGAATCCTTTACATCCTTCCAGAGCACCTCGTCGAAATCTCTCCATGAGAAGAAACCGAATGTCTCGCGGCAGATCTGCGATGGAATGTTGTAAGCGTACATAGCGGCCTCGATTACGAGAGTTGCTATACCGCAGTTTGGATCAATGAAATTGGTGTTGGATTTCCAGCCCGAGAGCTGAACGAGGCCGGCGCAGTATACCTCATCGTATCCGATGCCAGATCCTGCAATCTTGTAACCTCTGTGGGCGAGCGATGCGCCCGACGAATCGAGAAGGAACTGGCAGTTGTTGCCGTTGATCTCGAGCACAATTACCACAGCGGGATTTGGAGTGTCGTGAGGAGGCTGCTTGCGCGACTTAGCGTAGAAATAGTCGGTGATAATCTGGGTGATGGTACCCTTGATATCGTCATCAGCTCCAAAGAGGTCAGACTTGGAGATCACCTCGATGCGGAAACTCTTGTAGATATTCAGGATCTTGCTCCAGCGGTACTCCCTGAACTGATCGAAGAAATTCTCCTTGTCG
>JAZUEG010000016.1:0-2462 GCA_045640025.1 Bacteroidales bacterium | reverse complement strand
TCGATGTTTTTGAGGGCGGGGGCGTCCTCGAATTTGCTGTTGAGGTCGATGCCTATCATATTGCTGAGGCGGAGCGACTTCACGGTTTCGGCGTCGTCGGGACCAAGGCCACCGCTCAGCAAGAAGGGTTTCTGAATTCGGGAGTCGTTGAGGATGCTCCAGTCGAATTTCTGACCCGATCCGCCGTAGCCCGAAGTCTTGGTGTCGAAGAGGAAATAATCCACGCAGTCCACGTATGGCGCAAGCTTATCGAGGTCGGCCGACTCCGCTATTCCGAAGGCCTTTATCACGGGATAATCCTTGCGGACACGGGCGCAAAACTCTGGGCTCTCGTCACCGTGAAGCTGAATGGCTCCAAGGTTGAACTCGCTGCCGTAACGCAGGATGGCGTCGTATTCCTCGTTGACGAAAACGCCTACTTTGGTCACGTTATCGAACTTCTGCTTCACAAATTCGGGCGCGTCCATTGGCACGCAGCGTTTGGATTTCGGCCAGAATATCAGCCCCATAAAATCGGGCTTCAACTCCAGCAACTCCGCCACATTCCGTGGCTCCCGCATTCCACAAACTTTTACTTTCATATTATCCATTTGTTTTCGCACAGATAACACAGATGACACTGATTTACGCAGATGAGATTATTCTATCAGTGAAAAATCTGTGTTATCTGTGTCATCTGTGCGATAATTATTTATCGGCTTACGGCGGCGATGAAGTCGCGCAAGGCCAGGCCGGGGTTCTGCTCTTTCATAAAGTTCTCGCCCATAAGGAAGCCGTTGAAACCGTGTTTCCTGAGCTCGATTACCGTGTCGGGGTTGCTGATGCCTGATTCCGAGATTTTTACGGCCTCGGATGGCAGGTTCTTGGCCAGGTTTATCGAGTTCTGGATGTCGGTCTTGAAGATCTTGAGGTTTCTGTTGTTGACTCCCACGATGTCGATGTATTGGCTGTAATGCGAGAGCTCGTCCTCGGTGTGTACCTCCAGGATGCACTGCAATCCGAGTGAGTGTGCCTCGTCGGCGAGTTCCTGACACTGAGATACTTCGAGGCAGGCTGCGATGAGCAAAACCACGTCGGCGCCGCTGTATTTGGCGAGGTGCAGCTGATACGGGTCTATCGCGAACTCCTTGAAGAGTAATGGTGTGCGTTTCAGACACTCACGGGCCTGCATTACGTCCTTGTAGCTTCCGCCAAAATATTTTGTATCAGCTAAACAACTTACACCGCTTGCTCCGTGCTCCTCGTAGAGCGGAACCACTTCCTCGGGATTGATGCCCTTGTGGATATCGCCCTTGGATGGCGAACGGCGCTTGAACTCCGAGATGATGCCTGTCTTGGAATTCAGGAGGCTGTCCCTAAGCGAGAAACAAGTGCGGGAATAGTTGGCACCCTCCTTAATCTCGTCCAAAGAAAGCACCTTCTTCATCTCCACCAGCTCGATGCGCTTATTGTCAGTTATTTCGTCTAAAATAGTCATATAATTATCAGTTTTCTGACGCCTACGGCGTATTTTCAACAAAAATTATCAAGAATTAATCAAAAATTATCCAAAAATTACTTTTCGGACTAAAAATTTTTGAGAAATTTTTGGCCAATTTTTGATAATTTTTGTCTATAAAAATCACTTTGCCGAAGGCAATGTGACATTGATTTAAGAGTTAACCTCTACAAACTTCTTGAATGCTGCCATTGCCTTGCCGCTTTCGAGGGACTCGCGGGCCTCGGAGATGCAGTCGAGGATGCTCTTCTCGGGGCAGACGGTGCGGATGGCGATGGCTGAGTTGGCTATCACAACGTTTTTCTGAGAGAGTGTGGCCTCGTTGGCGAGTACGTTGTCAAAGATCTTGACAGCCTCTTCCTTGGTGGTGCCGCCGTAAATCTCCTCAGGCTTGATGATAGGAATGTTGAAGTCGGCTGGTGAGAATATTTTCTCGTAGTTGTTGGATGTCACCTTGAAATCGCAGGTAAGTGAGACCTCGTCGTAGCCGTCGAGCGATGATACTAATGAGTATCCGATGCCGAGCTGCTGACATACCGAGTGATAGAGTCTCATCTGGTCGAGTGTGGCGGTGCCAAGGCACTGATACTGAGGTCTGCAAGGGTTCACCAATGGTCCGAGAAGGTTGAAACAGGTTGGGATCTGCATTGCCTTGCGCACTGGGCCTACAAACTTCATTGCGTGGGCAAAGAGCTGAGCGTGCTGATATGCTACACCCGATTTCTCGAGGCTCTCGAGGAGTTTCGCGTTGTCGGCGGTGAACTTAACGCCGTGGGCCTCAATTACATTGCTTGCGCCCGATACCGACGATGCGGCGTAGTTGCCGTGCTTGGCCACCTTGTAGCCAGCGCCTGCAACCACAAAGCAAGAAACTGTCGAGATGTTGAAAGTGTTCTTGCCGTCACCGCCAGTACCGACAATATCTATAGTGTCAAAGTCTGTCAGATCTACAGGCTTTCCTGTT
>JAZUEG010000015.1:0-11778 GCA_045640025.1 Bacteroidales bacterium | reverse complement strand
TCTCAGAAAATAAGTAGCTTGCAGGGAACTCTGCATAGTGCTGATTTATAGTGATCGTTTTATAAGTGTTGTGGTAATTGGAATGTTGAAGTGGTTGAAGTGTTGAAATGAGTGGAATGGTGAAGTGTTGGAAAACTCAATCACTTCAACATTTCAACACTTCAATCATTTATTTAAAACTCTCCCTCGAATGCGTATGCTGCGGGGCCGGTCATATAGACGTTGTTGTCAGCTGATGACCATTCTATCTCGAGGTTTCCGCCCAGGAGCTTCAGGGTTGCCTTGCGGTCGGTAAGGTTGTTCAAGACGGCGGCAACCAAAGTAGCGCAGGCGCCTGTTCCACAGGCCATTGTCTCACCGGCTCCACGCTCCCAAACCCTCATCTCGATGGTGTTGCGGTTTACCACGTGGGCAAACTCAACGTTTGTCTTTCTTGGGAATGCAGGGTGGACCTCCACCTTGGGACCTAATGTGTGGACCGGTGCGTCCTTCACGCCGCCCACAAACAATATGCAGTGGGGATTTCCCATGCTCACGCAGGTCATTATCTTGATGTCGCCATCCACATCCAGAGGCTTGGCCACTACCCTGTCGCCATCGGCAACTACCGGAACATCGGCAGGTTTCAGGATTGGCGCGCCCATATTCACGGTGGCGCTGGTTACGGTGTCAGCCTCATCGGTATATACGGTGATGTACTTGATGCCGCCCTTGGTCTGCAATGAGAACTCCTTCTGTTTCACTATCTTGTGGTCGTAGGCGTATTTGGCCACGCAACGGCTTGCGTTTCCGCACATCTCGGCCTCCGAACCGTCGGAATTGAACATCCTCATCCTTACGTCGCAGCCGTTGTCGCTGGGCATTATGAGAACGAGTCCGTCGCTTCCCACTCCAAAATGTCGGTCGCTCATCCTGATGGCCAGGTCGCTGATATCGCCGAGGCTCTCGATGGATGTGGCGAAGCAGTCGATGTAGATGTAGTCGTTGCCCGCGCCGTGCATCTTGGTGAATTTTATTTTCCTATTATTGTTCATCGTTGTTAAATATTTTTTATGCCGCAAAAGTACAGAGCTTGCGCCACAACACAAAACCCTACATTGGCATTTAAGTTTATCACTTATACCAATGTAGGGTTTTACTTAACAATTATTTTCCTCCAAGCGATATATAGGTCTCGGATTCGGGCATTATGGTAATCTCATGTTCGGTACTCAACGATACGTAGTCCTTGTGTTTCTGCCTTACCGACCATGTGATGCGGTGAATCTTGTGAGGCAGTATCACCTTGATACGTAGCGGAATATCCTTGAAATAGCGTCCTGAGAAATCATCTACTGGTGCACATCCGTTTATCGAGAACTTGGCCCCGGGGATATGGTTTTCGAATATCACGCCATTAGCTGGCCCTACCTTCATGGCCGAGCTCACGAGGCGCTCTATCTCCATGCAACGCAGCTCTATCCAATTGCGCATCAGTTTTACATTGGCCTGCCAGTGCTCAAGATACGGCATATAGGGATAGCGCCAGGCATGATACTGCCATTCAGGAAGATACATCTGGTAATACTTATCCACGTAGGCGAGGATGCTGTCCTTATCGAATGTATTGCTGATATGGTAGGCGTATCTCTGGACAAACGCCTCGCGGAATCCCTGATTCTTGAGAAGGCAGTTCATGAGTTCGCATTTCCACTCCCGCACATCGAAGCCCTTGTATTTTGGATTGAGCGATGTGGCGAGTGTATTGTGGGATGGCAGCGAGTCGCGGAAGCCTACTGAATAGTCGAGGTCGAAGAACACCCAACGCCAGGGGTGTTTGCCGTCCAGGGTATGCCAATAGCGGTTGTTGTTGCCGGGCCAGTCGTGATTGCCGAAGAATGTCTCGGCTATCCAGTAGTCCATGAGATTGTTGATGTCGATCTGCCTAGCCACTATATTATAAAGGCTGTCGCTACTGAGATCGTGGCTCTTGGCGAAAGTGAGCATATCATTGTACTCGTCGGCGCGGCCGTGCACTATATACTGATTCATCTCGAGTATCTGCAGGTTCTTGGGTTTGATTCCGTAGTTCTGCTTGAAATAATGCTTGCCCATCTTCTCGCGCAGATTGTGGATTCCCCAGTATTTGCCGTTGATATACACCACCACAGGCTGACACGCCATATAGTCGATATCCATATTGTGGCCCACGAAATCGGTAACTGCGGCATCCCTGATCATGGTATTCCTGATGTCGGTGCCGCCGTTGCGGAGCATTATGGACTTGAACTCCGTGATGTCCTTGTCGGCGAAAAACTTGCACCTTATGCGATCGTTGCCGTATTTCTTGCGCGCCACTATGGTCATGGGCTTGAAGACCTCGCGCCTCGACCATCCGCCGCTTATCTTGACTCCAGCATCAAGCGATACCTTGAGCACACCCAGTGAGTCGAAATACTCGAAATGTACGGGACGCTCCCAGTCCTGATTCCAATTGGCCGGGCCGTATGAGCCGAGTGTATCCTTGCCATTGGTACCGCGCACGTAGATTCCGTACTTGTCATCGAAGAAATTCCGCGGATCGGTTACCAGCGATACCACGGGGAGTTTGGGTCTGCGCTCGCCCACAAAATATGTAGCAGTGTTTACCGCACTGGTATCGCCATTCAGAATAGCCACCGCCATCAGCTGACAACTCTTGTTTCTCAAGATGGGACCCTGGTACTTCTGCCACTTCTCCTTTGGAGTGGCTGCGTCCAGCGCGTAGTATATCTCAGCATTGTTTTTTGGGCAGCTAATGGCCAAGCAAACTGAATCCCCATAAAATCCCGGTTGGGCAGAGAACTCGGGCATAGGAACTTGCGCCATCAGCTGCGATGATAATAGGATACATATCAGCTGACAGCAAAGAAAAAGTTTAATCATCGCTTGATGATTTTTACGCCCTGTACTATGCCGCCCACCTTTACGCGGACCACATATATCGACGATGCGAGGCCGGTCATATCGACCTTGCAACCCTCGCCGCGCATTATAAGACTGCCGGAGAGTGTGAGCACATCATAGCTGATGTCGTTGGTACTGTTGCCCACCGATAGATACACAAAATCCTCGGTAGGATTGGGATATGCGGTGATATTCAGCTGATTGGCAATTTCATCGGGCTGGATATCAGATACAGGAGTATAGAGCGGAAGCTCCGGGAGAATCTCGCCGCTGCCATTGGTATCGAACGGTGTGGATTTCTGGAACACCACGTAATCGGCGGCGCCGTCGGTCTTGCGTCCGTACGAATAGCCTTTCTTGATCTGCGGCACCTCCACCCAGTCTACGTAGCCGAGCTGACCCTGAACATTCTCGCCTATGTAGATGTGGTTTTCCTTGTCGGGATTCAGGGTAATGCCGATATGCTGAGGGCCTTCCCCGGTGCGGCCGTCCAGATAGAGTACCACTCGCTTATAGGGGGCTATCATGGTAAGCTCGGGATGTCCGCATGGAATCTGATACTCGGTGTTATCGTCCATGATGTAGAGGCCGGCCAGATCTATAAGGCTGTTGGAATTGTTGTAAATCTCTATCCACGATGGATAATTGTTGGTCTCGTCGGAGAGCTGGCCAAAATTGCGGACCATCACCTCGTTGATCACGATCTTGCCCACCACGGAGCTGAATCTGTTTTCGCAGTCCTGCTTGGGCGATTCCTTGGTTACGAGGCGGATCTTGGTATCGGAGGCGGGATTTACAGATACCGACTTGGAATAAATCCTGTTGTCGGGGTTGTCGTCGTTGGCCACCACCACATCGAGCTTGGCGTCCAGCCAGAGGTCGCTGCTGTTTCCGCTGGTCTGATGAACCTCTACGGCTATCACATTCTGCCCCTTGTGCAGATGAGCCGGATCTATGCCGATGGTATTCTCGGGAAGCTCCTCCACATCGGCGTAATATGTTGATGACCAGGTATTATAGTCGATATTGCCCGCAGGCATCTGCACACGGCCCTGCTCCTCGCCGTTCACGTATACCACGCATCCGTCGTCCACCTTCAGGGTAATGGAGGCCGACAGGATGTCGGATGGCTCGTAATCGAGGGTGATGGTCTTGCGGAAGTATGTGGTGGGATACTTGTTGTTGCCGTCGTTGCCGTAGGATATTGTGGTGCCGGGCTGCTTGTTGGCCGGGTATCCGAGCGGAGCCTTGCCCTGCGGCCAGGAATTGTCGTCGAAATTGGCGAGATTCCAGTTCCAGGCCGGCTTGTATCCGCGGTCGAAATATTTCCAGGCATCGCCGTACTGGAATACACTGGTGGATGCGCCAGTCTTGCCGGCCACCACCCAGTAATCCACCTCGCGTCCCTCGGGGAGTCTGGCAGACAGCTCAAGATCCACTCCGCCGAAATACTGGCCGCTGATATATGCCGTAGGCATCGATCCGTTGATGGAGAATTTGGCTCCGGCACAGTCGGATGTCACCTCCACATTGTATGATCCAGAGAGGCCGAAATACTTGCGCATGTGCTCGCGCACATAGCCCGGACGGCTGCGGAACCAGCTCTTGAGATCGCCCACCGAGCGGCTCCAGGCATCACGCTCGTGCCACCAGCGGAACCATCTCTGTCCGTGCTCGCCCCACTCGTTGTATACCTGATTGCGGAGGCTGTCGGCAAACTCCTCTACTCTGCGGTATTCGAATGTGTGGTCTATCACATACGACATCCGCTGGATAAACTGATTGCGGAATCCGTTGTTGTTCAGCAAATTGCGCATCAGCTCGCCACCCCACTGCGACGATCCGAGACGTCCTGTATTGGGGTCGATGCTGTGATGAACGGAGTTTACTGAAGGCTGTCCGCCGTATATGCCGCACGAGAACTCGCAGCCGAAAAGTATCCAGCGCCACTTGCTGTTTACTCCGTTGGTGCGGTAATACTTTATATTATTGTTTGGCCAGTCCTCGTTGTCGATGTAGATCTGTGCGCACCAGTAATCGATGAAATTGCTGATATCCATCTGCGATGCCACGTAGTCGTAATTGGCCTGGATGCTCAGGTCGTGGCTCCGGGCGTATTCGCAGAGCTCCTTGTATCCGGCGTTGCTGCCGTCTATCACGAGTGCGTTGTTTTCCAGCAGGTCCACATTGTCGGCATTGGCGCCGTAATTCTCTTCCACATAGTGAGTAGAAACCTTCTCGCGGAGATTGTGGAGACCGAGATAGTCGCCATTGAGGTACACAGCGGCGGGCTGATATCCCTGCACATCCACATTGAGGCTCTCTCCCACCAGGCCGGTGATCAGGGCGTCGCGGAGCATTGTGCCGCCAAAATCATTGCCGCCGTTGCGGAATACTATGCTCTTGTATTCGGTGATGGGTTTCTTATCGAAAAACTTGTAGCGGAAACGGTTGTCGCCGTATTCCTTGCGCGCTATTATGCGGAGCGATTTCATGTCGTTGCCCCTGGAGCACGATCCCGTAATCTTGATACCGCAGTCCTGCGAGATTACGAGATTCTTCTGCTCATCAAAGATATCCACATGCACTGGGCGCTCCCAGTCCTGATTCCAGTTTTTGGGCTGGTCCTGGCAGTTGCCGGTAATGCCGTTGGTGCCGGCCACATAGATGCCCACACGGTCGTCGTAGAAATTCTTGTGGTCGGTGGATACGCTCACCACGGGGATATCGATGTAGCGCGACTTTATGAAATACGAAGCCGACGCGGTCTTGGATGTCTTCATGCCCGGCACCACAGCCACAGCCCTCACCACCTTGCTTGCCGATACGCTGATGGGCGATGTGTATACATTGGATGCCGTGGTGGGCCAGGCGCCGTTGGTGGTGTAGTATATCGTGGCGTTGGGGTTATCGCAGCTAATGGCGACATTTATGTTGGAATTATAGAAGCCCGCCTGCCTGTCGAAGGTAGGGGTGGGAGCTAATGGCTTTTTCATATTGTTGAACACTCCGGGAGTGGAAACATCGAAAACCGCCCACTCGTCGGCTCCATCGGTGATGCGGGCGTAAGAATAGTCGCGCGGAAGCTTGGGCACTTGTATATTGTCGATTACATTGCCATCGGGATCGCTCCACACTACATACTCGGTGCCGTCGGATGAGAGCTTGAATCCGGCATTGAGGCCCTTGCCCAGGCCGTTGCATAGTATCAGCTGAAACGCTCCGGGATAGATCTCCACATCATCGTCGATGGTGTATTTCTGCGGATTTTTGGGATTGTCGCTTATGGAATATCCCTTCAGGTTTACGGTCTTGTCGCCTGAATTGAAAACCTCCACCCAGTCGCACTGATGGCCCGCGATGCTCACTGTATCGCAGGAGGCGCTGAACTCATTGACCACCACCTGAGAATGCGCGGCAGTGGAGAGCCCGGCAGCTAATAGCATTGATAATAAAATTCGAGTTTTCATATATGCTGTTTAATTGTTGTTTCGTTTTTGAAATTGGGCGCAATTTAGCAAAAAAATAGGATTTCAGCAAAAAAGGAACACTTTATGTACTGTATTAGCTGAACAATAAAAAAAAAATATCTATATTTGCGAAAAAGAAAACTGGGAACATTATGAAAAGACTTATAAGAAGAACAATAATATTACTGGCCGCCATGGCACTGGTAATAACCACGATAGACCTGGCCGAGGCGCGCCCGGGCGGCGGACACTCCAGCCACCACTCCAGCAGCAGATCGAGCGGACACTCCAGCAGCAGATCGAGCCACAGATCGAGCGGACACTCGAGCTCAAGGCACGGATCGTACTCACACTCTTATTCGGGCGGAGGCGGATCGTCTACAGGATCGCCCTCGGGACTGGGCATTGCAATATTCGTGGGCTCGATGCTATGGGTGCTATGGCACACCATGCAGAAAGACGAGGAGAAGAAATCGCCGGTAAGCGTGCTCTTCCACCGCAACCTCGACAAGGAGAACGAAAAGACCCGCAACACCATATCCAAGGACGACGAGGGATTCTCGCTCGTACACTTCAAGGACTTTGTGGGACTGCTGTATATGAGATACATGTCGCTGAAGGGCAGCGAGGGCAACATGAACGAGATAAGGCCATTTGTATCGAACTTCAATATGCCCACCGGCGACAAGGCCAAATACACCGAGATAGCCATCAACAGCATAAGGATACTGGACGCCAAGAGCGACGGCAAATACAACAGGATAAGCGTCTGCCTGGAATCTGACTACACGAGAACTATAAACGGACAGCAGTCGCGACTGCACAGCAATGTAAGGTGGCAGCTGAAACGTGCCAAAAACGCCCAGTCGGTAGAGCCGAGCGACAACTCACGTATCTGCTGCCCAAACTGCGGAGCCAACGAGGATTTTACCGACGCCGGCACATGCAACCACTGCGGCAAGGCCATAGAACCCGGCGAGAGCGCCTGGAGACTGGAAGACGTGAAGGAGAATACCGAGGTACTGGATTTCAACGACGCATTCCTGAACTACTCGGATACCGACATGGAAACAATAAAGATATTCACCAGTCCATCCAAAACTGTGGCCGAGAACATGGCCAAGATAGCAGAAAGATCGGGCTGCGAAAAGTGGACCGACTATGAGGCAGAATTTAACCAGGAGATCCTGAGACCGGCCCTCGCCACCATATACAAGGCATGGAGCGAAAACGACCTCGGAAAGTGCCGACACCTGCTCACCGACCGCCAATACGAATCGATGAAGATATGGACCGACTATCTGTCCGAAAACGGCGTGCGCAACATACTCGACAAAATCCAGATAAAGCACGCAAGGACAGTGGACGCCTGCGTAGACAAGTATTACGAATCGATAACCAGCGAGGTGACTATAGTATGCAGCGACTACATGGTGAACGAGAACGGCAAGAAAGTGGCCGGACACAAGGACCCACAGCCTTTCAAGGAGCTGTTCACATTTGTGCGCGGGGTAAACGCCGACAACAAGAACTTCAGCATCACCAACTGCCCGAGCTGCGGCGCCCCGGCCGACAAGATGGGCGAAACCGCCATCTGCGAATACTGCGGCACCAAGATCTCGACAGGAAAATACTCGTGGGTGCTTTCCGGAATAGAGCAAGTATGTTGAAAAAAACGCCATTAGCTGAAAGGAATATAAAATAAAACGCCATTAGCTGAAAAAAAAATGAACCTGAACTGGAATAAAATACTGAAAGGCGCCGCAAGCGCCTGCGCAATAATTGCGATAATGATACTGACCGGCGACGATGCCGACGCGCGCCCCGGAGGAGGACACTCCAGCCACCACTCGGGAGGAGGACACAGCGGAGGAGGCAGCGGAAGCGGCGAAGGATTTATAATGCTACTGAGGCTGATAGCCATGATCTGGAACGCCGGACCAATAGGCAAGATAATATGCCTGGCCCTGCTGGCGTTCATTGTATACAAGCTATTCATAAAGGAGGCCGACAGCGACGACAGCGTATCGGTATTCCGCGGGGCCAAAAACATGAACCACGACCACGAGGTAAGGGAGGGTGTAAGGAAATACGACCCGAAATTCTCGACCGTGATTTTCAAGGACTTTGTGGGTCTGCTGTTCATGAGGTTTATGAGCCTGAGGGGACGCAAGAGCAACTTCAACGAGATAAAGCCTTTCTTCAGCATAGAGACCCTGACCGAGGAAGACACCAAGGACAAGGCCACGTACACCGAGATAGCCATAAACAGCATAGAGCTGGAAAGTTTTGACGACGACGAGCTGGAAAACGACTACTATGTAACTGTGCACATAAGGGCCGACTACACCAGAAGCATAAACGGCAAATCCACCCGACAGCAGAGCAATGTGATGTGGCAGCTGAGACGGTACAAAAACGTGACCACCGTAGAGCCAAGCGACAACACACGTATCTGCTGTCCGCACTGCGGAGCCAACGAGACATTTACCGACGCCGGCACCTGCAAGCACTGCGGCCAGGCCATAAGACCGGGACAGAGCACCTGGCAGGTAACATACAGCACCACCACCAACGTGGTTCTGGATTTTCAGGACACTTGCCTGACGTATTCCGACACCGACGACGAGACTCTGAGCGTAAACACGATAGAATATGAGGGCTGGCGCGGCGAGGTGGCCCGGATAGCGGAAAAGGACGGCGCAGGATCGCAGGAGATGTTTGAGGAGGATTTCCGACAGAATGTGGTGACTCCGGCTATACTGGCCATATACAACTCATGGAGCAAGAACAGCCTGAACGACTGCCGCCATCTGCTGACCGACCGCCAATACGAATCGATGAAGATATGGACCCTGTATCTGGCGGAGCACGGCGCATTCAACAAGCTGGACAATATAAAGGTACACGATATAAGGATAGTGGACGCGGCCTGCGACGAATATTACGACACGATAACCTGCGAGATAAGGATTTCGTGCGCCGACTATATGGTGAACATCATGGGCAAGAAGTTGGCCGGACACACAAGCGCGTCGCAATTCAAGGAGCTGTTCACATTTGCGCGCGGAGCCCACGCCAAGGGCCGGAAGATATCGCTGAATACTTGTCCAAGCTGCGGCGCCCCGGCCGACAAGATGGGCGAAACCGCCATCTGCGAATACTGCGGCAGCAAGATCTCAACAGGAAAATTCTCGTGGGTGCTGGCCGGAATAGAACAGGTTTGCTGAGGGGGAAAGTGGAAAGTGGAAAGTGTAAAGAGGAAAGATTAAAGATTAAAGATTATGGAAAATATCATCACAATGAATAAGATATGGGCTTATCTTCAGAGTTTTTCGCTGAGCAGCAACAACCGCGAATGGCTGATAGGCAAACTGCAGGAGCCCGCCGCCAAACCGGAAGAAACGGAAGAGGACATAAGAAAAAGGGTTGAGGAAACCCACAAGATGCTATGGCAAGGGAAAACTGTACCCAAAGAAAGAATGCAAGAACTCATAGACCTGGAATATGAGGAGCCGAACCTTGAGCCATACACCATGGAAGAACTATACGCCAGAGTGGATGAGGCCGAAAAAAATTTCGCTGAAGGCAAATATTACTACAACGAAGATGTGGAAAGATACATGGATGCTTTTATTAATTCATTACCAGACTGATTATGAAAACAATATGGCAACCATTAGCTATATCGGCACGACAAAATATCCTTACATACATTAATAAGGAATACGGCAAAAAATCTGTACAAAAGTTTAATACAAAACTGAGGGAAACCATAGATTTGATAGCCCAGAATCCCAACATAGCTCCCATAGAGCCCATGCTGGAAGGCAAGGCCATTGAATACAGATCGATAGCTGTGGGCGATGGCATCAATAGAATGGTATTTTTTATTGATGGAGACTTTATAAAGATTGTAGATATCTGGGACATGAGGAAGTGTCCCGAAAACCTGAAAGACAGAATCTAATAACAAAAAATGCTGACCCTGAGGAAAATCAAGGTCAGCTTTTTTTTATAAATCTACATCAGTGCGATTAGTTGGCATTGGGGGCTGAATCGTAAACTGACTGGAGGGTATAGTCCTCGTCGTAGGTATCCATGGCCTTTACCATGGTCTGGATCATAACCTCGGAGTAGTCGTTCATCCACTTGCCAGTGCCGTGGTTGAAGTAGCCGTGGCACTCCTTGCCGGCCTTGGCTACGCCGTTGTCCCAGAGGATGGCGGGGATGTAGCTATCGTGCATGCACTTAACAACGTATTCAAAGAAATACTGACGGTAAGCCTCCTGAGTCTCGTCGTTGCGGTTGCAGTTGCCCATCTCGCCTATGTATACAGGAATACCCTTGGTGATGAATCTGTCGTAGAGCTTCTTCATGTTGTTCTGGTAATCCTTCTCGTTGCCCCATGTCTCCACCTTGCCGGACTCGGCTGTGTGGCCCCACTGGGTCTTGGTAACCTCGAGTGTGTAGCTAGTGGGATCGTAGTCATGAACGGCCACCATGAGCTTGTGGGCATCGTCGGATGGGAGCACCAAGAACTCGCTGAGATCTATGTTGGTGCAGTATGTAGGGATACCGAGCCAGCGGTCGGCGTTTTTGCCACCTGTGGCGCGTACTGCATCCACGAAGGTCTGGAGCCACTCGTTGTAGCACTTGTACTGCTTGCCGCCGTCGGTGCGGTTGGCGCCCCAGCCCCAGCCGCCGTCGTGTACCTCGTTGAATCCCTCAAGAATCAGGAAGTGGTCCTTGTCCTTGAATTTTTCGGCTATCTGAGTCCAGACTGCCTTGATTTTCTCTACTGTGAGCTCCTGAGTCTTGTCGACACCGGCGCAAGACTTGATGTTGAGCCAGATCTTGTCGTCGTGGTGGATGTTTACGATGGCGTTGAGACCGGCCTTCTCGCAATAGTCAACCACCTCGGCCACACGGTTTAGCCATGCCTCCTCTATCTTGTATCCGCTGGCCTTGTCGCCGATGTGGCCGTTCCAGGTAACGGGGATTCGCACGGTCTTGATACCGGCGGCGGCTACAGCGTCCATTGTGGCCTGAGTGCATTTGGGATTGCCCCAGCAGGTCTCGTTGGAGATGTTGTTGTTATTTGCGTCAAACTGATTGCCGAGGTTCCATCCCATACCCATGGCGGCCATTATCTGGGCAGGATTCTTGGCGTCGGCCAGCGAAACCTTCTCAGAAGTCATTGTTCCCTTGGAGTTCTCAAGAGGAGTGTATGGATCGCGGGCTACAGGATTCTGATTTGGGTCAGGCTCCGGATCAGGTTTCTGATTTGGATCCGGGTCAGGCTTCTGATTTGGGTCCGGGTCGGGTTTCTGATTTGGGTCCGGGGTTTCTATTCTATCAGGGTCGGCAGGATCGTCGACAC
>JAZUEG010000014.1:0-2286 GCA_045640025.1 Bacteroidales bacterium | reverse complement strand
AAGAAGTTGCCAATATGCTCAAGCGTTCGAAAAAGCCCGTGATTCTTGCCGCCACCCACGTTCACGGCGATCACACCGGAATGGCCATCAACGACTGGGAGCAGATGTGGCTTTGCGAAGCTGATACCGTGAATATTCCATCCACAATGCCCGACTACAAGGGCGAGAAACTCTACCTCCAGGATGGTCAGACCTTCAACCTCGGCGGACGCACAATAGAGGTTGTTTTCACACCGGGACATACTCCTGGCTCTGTTACATTCGTCGACAAGGCCGCCCATTATGGTTTCAGCGGCGACGCCTTTGGCTCTGGCAACCTGCTTGTTTTCAGCACTCTGAGCAATGTAATCTCGTCGGGTCACAAGATGGCTGAATATATGGAGGCCAACGGAATAGGGAAGATGTATCCGGGACATTACTGGGGCTACAATCTCGAGACACTTCAGCGAGTAAAAGACGTGGCCGAGCTCAGCGAGGGGATCCTTGCCGGCAAATACGAGCCCGAAGCCTCCAACAACAAATCCCTGCCATACGTGGTAAATCAGCGCGGCGTAAAGATAAATTACGGCGAGGGGAACAAGAGGTAAAAATAATTAATTAGAAAAACAAACACAAAAAACCGCTGACGCCCAAATCCTGTGCATCAGCGGTTTTTGTATTTCAACGAATTCGTAATTCGTAATTCGTAATTCGGATTTCATAATTATCAAAGAATTACCTGATAAACAGCAGCTCCCTGTACTTTGGCAGAGGCCACATTTCGTCGTCAACCAAAAGCTCAAGCTCATCGGCGTGATGGCGGATGGTCTCGAAATATGGGACTACGGTGTCGTGGTAGGCTATGGCCTTCTCCTTCTCGCTCTCGATGCGGTTGGCTACCTTGCGCTTTGCCACCATCTCGTTCAATGATGTCTCGAGGGCGAACACGTGCTTGCTGATGCTGCGGATAATCTCAAGAGTCTGAGATCCGAGCTCCTTGGCCTCGTCGGCGCCGAAAATGTTTATCATCTGGGCCTGAGAATCAAGAAGTTGCTTCTGATACTTGAGAGCTACTGGGATAATCGACGACTTAATCATATCGCCCAATACGCGGGCCTCTATCTGAATCTTCTTGGTGTAGGTCTCCCACTTGACCTCGTTTCTGGCTATCAGCTCCTTCTCGGTGAAGACTCCGGTCTTGGTGAAGAGCTCTATCGACTGAGGTGTGGTGTAGGCGTCGTAAATCTCTGGCACTGAGGTTATGCAGTCGAGACCGCGCTTGGCTGCCTCAGCCTTCCATTCGTCGCTGTAGCCGTTGCCGTCGAACCTTATGGCCTTGCTCTCCTTGATGTATTGCTTGATAACCTCGAAGATGGCCTTCTCCTTGGTGGCGCCGGCTGATATCTTGGAATCAACCTCAGCCTTAAACTCCTTGAGCTGGGCGGCCACGGCGGTGTTGATGGCTATGAGAGCTGATGCGCAGTTGGCCGATGAGCCCACGGCGCGGAACTCGAACCTGTTGCCGGTGAATGCGAATGGCGATGTGCGGTTTCTGTCGGTGTTGTCAACCAAAACCTCTGGGATATTTCCGATGCCGAGCTGCATTTTCTTCTTGTCGCTCAGGATGATGCCTTCCTCTGATGTCGAGTTCTCGATATCGTCCAAAACCTGCGAGAGCTGGCTTCCGAGGAATGCCGAGATTATGGCTGGAGGAGCCTCGTTGGCGCCAAGACGATGAGCGTTCTGGGCTGTCATCACTGATGCCTTAAGCAATGCGTTGTTCTTGTGAACGGCCTTCAGGATGTTTACCATAAAGGTGATGAACTGGAGGTTTTCCTCGGGAGTCTTGCCCGGAGTAAGCAGGCCGACGCCGGTATCAGTGCCGAGACTCCAGTTGTTGTGCTTGCCCGAGCCGTTGATGCCGGCAAATGGCTTCTCGTGCAAGAGTACGCGGAATCCGTGCTTGCGGGCTATTCTCTTCATCACCGACATAAAGAGAAGGTTCTGGTCGTTGGCGAGGTTGGTCTCGCCGAATATCGGGGCAAACTCAAACTGATTGGGAGCCACCTCGTTGTGGCGGGTCTTGCAGGGAATTCCGTATTTGTAGGCCTCGAACTCCACCTCCTTCATATAGGCCTGAACGCGCTCGGGAATTGAGCCGAAATAGTGGTCGACGAGCTGCTGATTTTTGGCTGACTCGTGGCCGAGAAGTGTGCGGCCTGTGAGCAGGAGGTCGGGACGCGCGGCAAAGAGGCTCTCATCCACGAGGAAGTATTCCTGCTCCCATCCGAGGTAAGAGTAAACCTT
>JAZUEG010000013.1:0-4122 GCA_045640025.1 Bacteroidales bacterium | reverse complement strand
TATATAAGCCTTTTCTCTTTGATTGTAATCAATATGCATTCCAAAACCATTCTTAGTAAAATCGATAACAAAATACACTATGTTATATGAGTCTAAAGAATACTTTGGACATAAACGAGCCCAATGATATTCTTCAAATTTTTGACCTTGATTTCGAGGATTTTTAATAATTTTTATCTCGAACCAATTCCGCATTTCTTCTGCGATTTCACCAAGTTTATCATAGACTACCCGCAGTTTATTATGAATTTCTTTAGGATAATCATTTGCGGATTTTCCTCCATAATCAGCAAATAATTTAAAATAATCAGGTGTCAAAAAATTAAGTTCGCTCATATTTTCAAAATTTTAATCCAAATTATCGTCATCTTTATACGCTCATTAATGAATCCACCAGTGTATCAATATATTTCATAGTCTCATCATTGGAACACACTTTGCCCTCTGACTTACTTTTCTCTGATTGACGAATCCTGTTCATCAATTCTTCCTGAGTGTAAGGATTTGTACAATCAATCTTTTTGTAGTGTTCTAAATAAAACTCAGCTTGCTTCTTGTTGAGAGTTTGTCCATTCCTCAACAAATTCTCAATCTGAGCAATATCCAAAGCAACCTCTTCCTCCGCAATGCTTTGTGATATTTTCTCATTAAGCCAGCGGCGGTTGTCGATTGACAATGAATGTATCAATTGCCAGATACTTTCCAATGGTAATGTTGCTGTAGCCATATTTTTCTATTTTTTTCTCCCACAAATCTAACAAATTCTTTTATCAAAAAAAAGTAAAAAAAAAACAAATCTTTCCAGCAACTTATAAAATTATAATCTGCTGAAAT
The DNA here is from genome assembly GCA_045640025.1 of Bacteroidales bacterium. Taxonomy (GTDB): domain Bacteria; phylum Bacteroidota; class Bacteroidia; order Bacteroidales; family UBA3824; genus UBA3824. Next base: position 3,288 of record JAZUEG010000013.1, on the reverse strand, counting down.
GCTCCAATTTTTATTCATTTCAGCAGATTATAAATATCATAGCAACGGAGTCATATACAAAGGAAGATAAAGAACACCGCCTTCCTCCTGTAAATCTGCTGTATGGAGAACGGTTGGTTGCGTTATTTGTTCTTTATATTTTTGGCAACATTTGGTCAAAGAGGTAAGAGTATATTTTTTACCACTTTTCACCTCAAGAGGTATGATATTATGACGTGTAGTAATTGTTTGCTTTGGAATCAGGAAATCTATCTCCATACGAGACATTGCGTCTGAATTGTCAGATTTGCTGAAAAAGAATAATTTGTGGCCAGCGCTTCTAAGCATTTGCGCCACAATATTCTCTATCAACATTCCTTCGTTGAACTCCAACTTATCAAACAATAATTTGGTATATAAGGAATCCACAGATATGGTTTGGGCATCGAAGGCGTGGCTTACAAGAAGCCCTGTGTCTCCGAAATAGCATTTTACAGAAGTGCGATCCTCACAAAGCCGCAAACCTATACTGGGTTCTGTTGTATTGTAACAGCAATTTATAATCTTGGCGTCGGCCAACCAGAAAAAGGAATCAGCATAATCCCTCATTCGGGCATCCTGTCCAAGTGACGAGAGTTTGAATTTCTTTTCGTGTTTTTGCAATTGGCTGGGTATTTCATCAAAAATAGACGACACCTTCACCTCCAGATTATCAGCATATTTATTGATATCGTCACGATATAATTTCAATATACGACGCTTGATATCATCCACCCGTTCAAAATCCTTAGTCTTGGAATACTCCAAAACAGCCTGAGGCATTCCGCCAACTATAAGATATTGCCTGAAATATTCCATAGCCCTGCGATGAAAGCCGCCCATTGGCTGTCGCTGCTTAAACTGTCGCTCGATATACGGCATAAGCATATCCTCTCCCAACGCCCAAAGAAATTCCTCAAAATCCATTGGAAACATTTCCAAAGAATCTTCCTCTGAGGGAATCTGGATATCCTTCACATTCTTTTTTATGCTTATGAGAGATCCTGTCTCTATGTAATCAAAACGTCCGTCGGCTACCAATGGTTTTATGGCCTGACGTGCACGAGGACAATTCTGTATCTCATCAAAAATTATCAGAGATTTTCTAGGACTAAGTCGCTTCTTATAATACAACTGCAAATTATTCAACAACGAGTCCAAATCATCGAGATAGTCATCGAACCAACTTTTAACCAACGCGTTCGCATTGCTGAAATCGATTAGTATATAGGAATCGTATTCGTTTTTGGCAAACTCCTCCACGATAAAACTCTTGCCTATTCGTCGAGCCCCTTCTATAAGCAGTGCGCTGCCTCCATTGCTCTCGCTCTTCCATTTCAACAACTTGCTATAAATCTTACGTTTCAATATCATATTTTCACGTTTTTGAGGTTTTTACAATGGCAAATTTACACATTTTTGACATTAAAAACAAATATATTTTCACGTTTTTGACTTTTTCTAAACCCCATTTTTTCACGTTTTTGACATTTTTACCCTACCTTTCCAGCAAATAATAAAATTATAATCTGCTGAAATGCTCCAATTTTCTCTCATTTCAGCAGATTATAAATAGTAAAATTTTGATTAATTCATTAATTATCAATTAAATACCAAAAAAAACAAACTATCGAGATTTAATGCTTTCTGAACGATAGTTGAATAGGGGTTTTTCTTGACTCCTTGCGAGGTGATCATTGTCAGCATTATCGACTTGCTGGTGTTGGTGCAGTGGATGAAAGCGTCTATCTTGTTTTGGAGTTCCTTGGCGTATTTTGCGCTGATAGGATACTCGGAATTTGTGTATTTCATCTCGCAAATGTTGATGGTGTTGTCGTCGCGGTCTATCAGCAGGTCGATTTGAGCGCCTGAGTAGCAATCGTCGCCCTTGAAGATGAAGCCACATTCCCTTGTCCTTACCGCCGGAATGCCGAGTGCCTGCTTGATAGCCTTGATATGGGATATGCACAACATCTCGAACGAAAGTCCGGCCCAAATTTCGTAGTTTTTGGTGTTTATGGTACGAGCCCAGAAATCATTTTCAGGTTTGCGCAGGTTCTTGAGGAAACTGAAGTGGAAAAGCACGAAATGGTCAATTATCTGATACATTATATCGCGTTTGGCCTCGCTGAATGGCTGATACTGACGGATAAAACCACACTTCTCCAACTCATCGAGCACCTCGGTGAACTTGGAGTTGTTGTTGAGTTTTGTGATTTCCAAAATCTCTTTGCGGGTGAGACCCATACGCTTGGTAGCCAAGGCTTTCACCACGGCGATATGACTGTCGCTGCGTTTGTATAGAGAGCGGAAAAGGTTATCGAACTCGTATCTTAGTTCGGCCTTCTCGCCAAAGAAAAGGCGGTCGATATTCTGCGCCGCCGACAATTCCCTGTCGAGCATTGAATAATAAAACGGAACGCCACCCATTACCATATAGCACTCAGCGATTTCGGCTCGGCGATAGCCAAACTTGTAGGTTTTGAAATACTTCTCGGCCTCGCCAAGTGTGAAGGGCGCAATGTAAATCTGATGCGTAACACGGTTGTGGAGTCCGCCACGGTTGTTTATGAGGTTGTTAATCATCCACGATGTAGCCGACCCGCAGACAATCAGCTTGATATCTGTACGAGCCGAGGCCCAGGCATTCCAGAAATACTCAAACGCGCTCAGGAATCCCGACTTGGCACCGTCGAGCCAGGGAAGTTCGTCGATGAAAATTATTTTGCGTTTCAGCCTTGACGACTGCAAATAGTTTCGCAACATCACGAAAGCCTCTGTCCAGTTGGCAGGCAATGTATTGGAGCCGGTCCTCACGCTGTATTCAACACCGAAATTCATAAGCTGCTGTTTGATTGTGGCATTTTCGGCGCCCGAGAATGTGAAGCACGCCTTGCCCTTAAGCACTTGACGGATAAAAAATGTTTTTCCCACACGTCTCCTACCATATACAGCCACCAGCTCGCTCCTGTCGGAGTTGATATATTTGTTTAATAATGAAGACTCTAACTCCCTTCCAACTAAAATTACATTCATAAAAATCGCGTTTTATTTTCTGCTCAAATGTAATAATTTTTGCTCATTTCAGCAAATAATAAAATTATAATCTGCTGAAATGCTACAATTTTTACTCATTTCAGCAGATTATAAATCGCATTTTTTTAGTTATTTTACTATTACTCAAACATTAAATAAAAACGGACTACAAATATATAATATATTTAAGTAATAGTTTAATAAGATTTCTATTTCTTCATTAAACTAAATAAC
>JAZUEG010000012.1:0-10367 GCA_045640025.1 Bacteroidales bacterium | reverse complement strand
CCTCCGACTTGTAGGGATCGAGTAAACCTCGTGGCCTTCCGCTGTAAACTCCTCTACCACAGAGTCGATATCGTCGCCGATGATGCCCGCGGTACAGCCCGTGAGCACGAAGAAAGCCTTGGCGTCCATAATGTCTATGGCTCCCTGAATGGTGGTCCTTAGTTTGTTGACTCCTCCAAAAACCACCTCCTTCTCCAGCATATTAGACGAGGGAATGGATACGGCTGATACGAACGGCGCGTTCTTGTGTCCGCTCTGACCCTGATCTGAGGCCGAGGTCTGCATACAACAGCCTGGACCTGAGTGGAATATGGGGCAAACGCCCTCTATGGCTCCCAAAACACTATTGATACCAGCGAGCACACAGCCTCCGCGTGGATTTTCCAAAACTACTGACATTATTTGTTCCCTCCCTGAATTATGTATTTGAATGCGTTTTCGTTGTACCAACTTTCCTTATAAGGAAGTTTGGCGTACTTGGCAAGTTTCTTGTTGAAACCTGGGTTCTCCAACTGGTCGGCAATCTTGTTGCCGAGGTACAGAAGACCGTCGTAGCCCATTGTGGGACGCTTGCCGTCGAGTACGTGTGTTGTCGGGATTCCCAATTTTGCTGCCCACTCGGGCACACCTATAAAAGCATCAGGGCGAAGTTTATTAACAAGATTAACCTGCTCAAATGGTTGCATATTAGCGATATCCACGATATAATCCTTGTGGATAGTGTTGAGATACTCGATATCGGTCTGGGCGTCGGAATCGTATGTAGGTGTCTCCAATCCCACGAGAACCATACCGAAATCGTCGATGAGCGCGGCGGCGGCAAAGGACCTTCCAGTTCCACCACAGATGAAGACGCGCTTGCCTTGCAGTCTGTCTTTCAATCGTTTCACCAACGGTTCAATTCTCTGATGCTCGCTCTCGATAATGGCCTCCACCTCAGCCTCCTTGCCCAAGACCTTGGCGATACCGCGGTACCATTTGTCGGTGTTTCTGATGCCGATTGGCATTACGGTGTGCGAGTATGGAATGTCGTAATCGTCTTCCAGGGTCTTCATAAACTCGTCGGCGAAAACCTTGCATATAGAGGTGCTGGCCTCGGCGGCGGGTATGCGCTTTATTTTCTCGAGCGACGAATAGAATGGTATGTAGTTGACTTCCACGCCAATAAGCGAGAGCATACGCTCCATTTCCTTCTGATCGGCGTAACTTACTGTGGTAGGCGCGAAAAGGTTTACCAATCCCTCCTGTTTTGGGAGTTTCTGCTTCTTGAGAATGTACTTGTTGATAGCGATGAAGGCGGCGTCGAAACCCGAGGCGCATATCTTGCTCTTGAATCCCTCGCAATGGATTGGCACGAGGTGTACTCCAGGGTATTCGTTAGACATATCAGCGCAGATAGAATCGATATCGTCGCCTATGATTCCTGATGCGCAGGAGGTATATACGAACACGATCTTGGGGTTGTAGCGCTCCACGGCCTTGGTGATAGACTCGCGGAGTTTTGCCTCGCCTCCAAAAACAACGGCCTTCTGATCGAGGTTGGTCACTATTATGTGAGGGTTCTTTATGTTCTTGATTCCCCTATGTGCCTGACCCACACGGTACATATCCACGGCCATTATGGTACAGCCCACACAGCCCTGTGGCGAGTGCGACACGAATACAGAATCCTCGAGGCTCATCATAGCGGCCATAGAGTTAATCTGCTGACACTGAAGTCCCTGCGCGAAACTTCTGTCGGCTTTTTTCAGACAACCTTTCTTGAAGTTGTCCTCGGCCTCAGCACCCGTAGTGCCAAGGTCGTTGAGGCGTCCAGGTATCGATTCACGAACGCCAGAATATTGTATGGTTGACATTTTTTTTAGTAGTTAGTAGAGAGTAGTTAGTAGTTAGAAGAGAGACTAGAGTGGAGAGATTAGAGTGGAGAGAACTCTACTCTCTAATCTCTAATCTCTAATCTATCGAATACTCCTTATTGAACAAATTGGTTGTCAGGTATCTGAGGCCTGTGTCGGGAAGGAGGGCTACTATTGTTTTGCCCTTGTTTTCGGGACGGCGGGCTATCTCGGTTGCGGCGTAGAGTGCGGCGCCAGACGAGGCCCCAACTAATATGCCCTCGTATTTGGCCAACTCGCGTGCGGCCTTGTAGGCGTTGTTTGTCTCCACGAGGTAACGCTCGTCGTAAATATCGCGGTCGAGAGTGGCTGGAATCTGCTCCAAAGGAATCTCCTCAAATGGGTGAATACCAGTGATTTCTTCAGGAGTTGGATTTTCTGCGGAAGGGATCGACTTGTAGCCAGGCTGAACTGCAACTATTTTTATATTCTGATTCTGAGACTTCAGGTAACGTCCTGTTCCTGATACTGTTCCGCCCGTGCCTACTCCGCCCACAAAGATATCAACCTTGCCGTCGGTATCGTTCCAGATCTCTGGGCCCGTGGTATTGAAATGCGCCTCAGGATTGGTCTGATTCTTGGCCTGAGCGGTCAAATATACGTTTTTGAAATTCTTGTAGGTCCATTTCTCGAGAGCGTCCAACATTGCGATAGCGTCGCCACCGGTATCCTCGGCAACCCCAGCCACCTCGGGAACGCTCAGAAGGTCGATAGCCTCGCCACCGAGAGCCTCCACAACCTGGAATCTCTCCTTGGACACGTTGCCCGGCATATAGACTCTGAACTTGTAGCCCTTGGCGGCGGCGATTCCTGCCAGACCGATTCCAGTGTTTCCGCTTGTGGCCTCCACAATGGTGTAGCCAGGTTTCAGGAGCCCCTTGCGCTCGGCGTCCTCTATCATCGCGAGAGCGGCGCGGTCCTTAACGCTCTGGTTAGGATTGTAATACTCGATCTTCACCAAAATATCGGCCTCGAGTTTTTTTGCCTTGAGGTAATTGTTGATCCTCAAAAGTGGGGTCCGTCCCACCAACTCTGTAATTGAATTATATATCTTACTCATTTTCTTAATAGTTTTTTCTTTTATTAATTTTCACACTGCAAAGGTAAGATGAGTAGATATTTCTTCCAAGGAGATTGAGGATTTTGGAGGATTTTGCTAAGATTGGGGAGTTAGGGAGAAAGTTTATAAGGGAGAAAGGTATAAAGTGAGGGGAAGAGAGATTATTTTTCGGAACAGTGTCTTCCCCTAAAATAATTAATACAACATTCCAAAGATCCACAAAGGAATCTTGTTGCCGAAACCAGTTTCGAGTCCGTCAATGGCCAAATAACTATTCGAGATATCTTTTATCTGATCGAAGCCCTTATACTGTCCTCCTATCTCGAAAAGGTATTTGCCGTTTACCAGAAAATCTCCCTTTTTGGGCATTTGCAATTCAAATTTTGTCTGCAACTGATTCATAAAGAAAGTCTCACGAAGATTTCCTATGTCAGGATTGTTAGACAAAGCCACCATAAGGTTCGAGTTGTTGAGATACACTTTCTCGGGGGTAACCAAGTGTTTGTAGTTTTTCAATTCTTTTGTCAAGAGAGAAAGAATATTTGCCCTATCAAGGGTATATAGCATTTTCAGACAATTGTCGCGAGTGGTGTCGAGCGCAGAACACAATTTACTTATGTTGGGTTCAAATGGAACATTATGCGCAATAATCATCAGAAGTTTTTTAACCTTTTCTATAGATGAATATGATATCTCCATAACAGAAGGCACGTCGGTCTCTATCACCAACTGAGCGATAGCGGACAACTGGGAATGGAAATCACGGCCAGACTCCTTGAAGAAAGGATAACAGCCATAGTTCATATAATCGGTGAAATGCTTGAGTATCTTGGTCTTTGAGCAAATGTCTATTGCCAGCGAAACGTGATTTCGCATTATCTCGTCAAACGGCAGAGGCTCAACAGTAAAAGCGTCAACATATTCCAAATATTCCCTAAACGACATAACAGGAAGCGTGTACAACGACTGACGACGCGATAAGTCAACCTTAGAATTGTCGATCTCCAACATTGACGAGCCCGTATACACAATCTTAAGATCTGGATAGTTGTCGTAAAAGTTCTTCAGATGATTGGACCAATCCTTATACTTATGCACCTCATCAAAATACATATAGGTGTATCCGTGTGTATAGAGAAACTCAACCACAGACTGCAAATCCATAGTCTTCAAGCGCATATTGTCAAGGGAAATCCAAATTGCCTCATTCACATTTTTATGAGTTTCCTTGATATGCTGTAACAAAAGTGTTGTTTTCCCAACTCCACGCGCACCCATAATGCCAATAAGTCTGGCGTCCCAATTAATCTCGTTATGCAGAAATCTCTTGAATTTAAGACTAACATTAGCCAACCGCCTATGGTAAATATTTATAAGTTGCAGAATATCTTGTTCTTCCATATCAATTTCATTTTTATAATCAACTGCACAAATATAAGAAGTAAAACAATTTCAAACAACAGATTTAACATATTTTAAACCTTTCTAAAGGTGAATTTTTTATAATTTTTCGCTTTTGTAAAAGTGATTTTTGTGATTATTTTCGCTTTTTGAAAAGTGAAAATTGGTAATTTCCCTCCCCTTCAAAAATATTCTCTAACTATTCCTGTATTTGAAAAGATATTTATATATTTGCAGAAAGAAAAAAGTACTGACGATGAGACGATTCAACACTACGGGGAAGTGCAATCCTGAGATACATTATATGGTAAACATTGACAGACAGGTGGAAGACGCGGTCTTGCTTGTGGGTCAGGGCGACTATTTCTGTATCAACCGTGGACGTCAGTATGGCAAGACTACTACTCTCAACTCGCTGGCCACACGCCTCAAAGACGATTACTGCGTTTTTAATATCAGTTTTGAGGGGTTGGACGATTCTGTATTCTCGAGCGTGGGAAGCGCCTGCGCCGAGTTTCTGAAAATCCTGAAAATGCACTCCAAGGTAAACGGCGCGTCCAGCGATATGAAAAACCTATTAATCAATGCTTTGCCATTGGGTTGCAACGAGATAGGAACCACAGAATTCACGGATATCATAAACGAACTCTGCGGACTATCGCCAAAGCCAATAGTGGTGATGATAGACGAGGTGGATCAGGCAAGCAACAACGACGGTTTCATAAAATTCCTTGGAGTATTGAGGAAAATGTTTCTTGCTCGCGAAACCTTCGGAACCTTCTGGTCGGTGATACTTGCAGGTGTCTATGACGTTAAAAACCTGAAACTTAAAATCCGCACCGACAACAATCATCAATACAACTCGCCTTGGAATATTGCAGTTCCATTCAACAGCGATATGAATCTCCCTGCCGAGGGAATCGCTGGAATGTTGGAGCAATACAAACACGACCACAATATCAACTTCAACAGCAAAGAGATAGGTCAACTTATCTACGATTATACTTCAGGCTATCCGTTTCTGGTGAGCCGTCTGTGTCAGATTATCGACCAAGAAAAATTAAATTGGGAAAAGAATGGCACTCTGAGAGCCGTAAACCTCTTGCTGAAAGAGGGCAACACACTTTTCGACGACATACAGAAGAAACTCACACAGTTTTCAGGACTATCTGACCTTCTGAAATCGATTATCTTTGGCGGACAGCGCGTGGCGTTCAACTATTACGACACTGATATCAACATTGCCTCAATGTTCAATTTCGTAAAGGACGACAACGGAACCACCAAAATATCCTGCAGGATTTTCGAGACCTGGCTCTACAATTATTACATTTCGCTCGACAAGTCCACCACAATATACCAGAATGGTGAATACGAGAAATCGCAGTTTGTCCACAACGGTTTTCTAGATATGAAGGGGCTGATAGAGCGTTTCAGCGTGCATTTCAACGAAATCTACCGGCCAGGAGAGGACGACAAATTCGTGGAGGACAACGGAAGAAAGATTTTCCTGACGTATCTGCGCCCGATAATTAACGGCGTGGGCAATTATTATTGCGAGGCTCAGACCCGCGACCTTACCCGAACCGACATTATAATCGACTATCTGGGTCAGCAATATATCATAGAATTGAAGATATGGAGAGGCAACGCCTATAACGAACGTGGCGAGCAACAACTGATTGAATACCTCGACTATTACCACCTGCAAACTGGCTTTATGGTAAGTTTCTGTTTCAACAAAAACAAGCAACCAGGTATCAGGGAAGTCCAAATCGGAGAAAGGAAAATCATAGAGGCAATAGTCTAACAAAAAAAATTTCAGCGTCCGGCTCCACCGCCGGACGCTGAAAATAAAACAAATATCGAGCGGATATAAATCCTTTCCTAATTAAACCTCTGTACTGCAACGGTGTAGATATCCTCAATTAAACGGATTCCGCCTGTGTAGCCTACGTAACTGTCGTCGAGGACTACCTTGTCCTGCACGGGCCACGAGATATTCAGGAAGTTGCCCTTCAGGCTCTCCGTAACCTCTTTCTCGTAGTAGCCTCCAAGTATCAGCGGATAGCCGTGGTAGTCGTGTTGCTTTATCTCCTCGTGGATCTTGAAGCCGTCGGTCTCAAACGAAACCTCAGCCTCAATGCCGTAGTTGAGGTTCTTGAACTCCGCCGTAATGGCCTCGCGCTGATCCTTCGGGGTGTCGTCCACCACATACTGACGCGCGGGCACAAGGCCGAGGTCGTTTACAAGGAACTTGGTGATAGCCAGCGAGTACTGAGCGTCGGCCACGGTGGTGAATTGCTTGTTGATTACGCGGTTCTCAAGGAAGAGGTCGGCATAGCGCGATATCAGGTAGTAGAAATAATCCTCGTGTTTCTTGATTACCGATTCCACCTTTGCGGACTCCACGCCTGCAAAACTGCCTACCTCACGGAGAAACTTGCTGGTCTCGGTGGCGCCAATGGGCAATGTGCGGTAATGTAGGAATGGAGTTCCGAATTTCTTCTCCATTTTCCTGACGTTCTGCAATCCCACCCAGGGAGACACCAAGAGGTTGAACTCGGCCTTGGGTATCAGGTCTATGTTCTTGATTCCGTTTCCGTAGCCGAAAATCACGTTTGGCGTAAGGCCCAGTTCCTCAATCAGTTTCGATAGTTCCCTGTAGTTGCCCAGCCAGAAGAGGTCCTGATACGGAACGTCGGTCCAGATATTCACGAGGCCTTTCTGTTTGGTTTCTGACGGTTCCAGATATTGATCCACTATCGCGTCTATCACCTGCTCGTGACCCTTGTAGTTGTTGCCCTTGAAACCTGCCGTGGAGGCGTAGATTACGGGCTTGGACGCGTCGGCAAACTTGGAGACCACCTCCTCGGTGTCGTCGCCCACTATCTGGGGAATACAGCCCGTGAGCACCACATAGAGGTCGGCGTCAATCACCTTGAGGGCGTTCTCTATTGTGGTTTCCAGTTTCTTGACACCGCCAAACACCACGTCCTTCTCGTTGATACTGGTGCAGGGGAAAATGTTGGGCGAGAAATATCCCGAACTTCCGGTGGATTCCGATAGTTTCTGGGCACAGCCCGGACCCGAGTGCAACACAGGCAATGCCCTGTCGATTGCCTGAACGGTCTGCATTGCGGCCAATGCGCATTTGTATCTTTGCTTGTCTAATATCTTTGCCATTATTTTGCCTCCTCTAAGAATTTATCAACATTTTGCTCGTACCACCATTTGGTGTATGGAAGTTTGGTTCGCGCGGCCAGGTTCGTCTCGAAACTGCGGTTCTTTATGGTATCCACTATGGTCTTGGCGAATTCCAGCGTGTGCTTGTATCCGAAAATCATATACTCGTCGGCCACGTAAATCGCAGGCGTTCCGTTCTTTATGGCCCAAACGGTGGATCCAGGGTGACGGCTCAGGTACATATCAGGCTTGTACTTATTGAGGATATTCATCACCTCGTAGTTTTGCTGGTCGGCCACCGAGGCTTCAAAATCTATGTTGCTGTCCAGCAAATATTTCATCGAGGGAGGCACGTCGCCGTTCTCGTATTTCTTATCGTAGTGCCAAGCCAAGGCCCAAACCACCTTGATTCCCAACTCGTTGAGCACTCTCGAAACCTCGAATGTATATCCCGGACCCATTCCGAGCACGGCGGTGAGTCCCTGGAGTTCTTTCTTCACCTCCTCAATTTGAGGGAGATAGATAGCGCGCTGTTCCTCAATGTATTTCTCTACCTTATCTAAACGGTTGGTTACCTTGCCTATCTCGCGGAGCCAGGTCTCGAAACCCACAATTCCGCACTGGTTGATACTGCGCACGTATGGCACTCCGAATTTCTCCTCGAGGGCGTTGCCGAGGTAGTTGCCCAAAGTTCCACATATACAGGTGGTTGCCAAGGCTTCCGACAAGTGCTCCAACTCCTCCACGGTACTGTTGCAGTAAAGGAAAGTTGGCTCCAGATCGAAATTCTTGAAAATCTCGATAATCTCGGGTCTTGCGCTCTCAAAGAAGTTCTTGAAATTTATCTTGTTGGTGCTGATACCTTCACGCTTTGGTTTCACGATTCCCTGAAGCACGGCGTGGTCTGATATGTCGAAGCCTGTTGCCCAGATTCTCGACTTGAAGCCCTCGCAGTGAACGGCCACTACGGGAACCTCGATCTCCTCGCTCACCTCCTCCACAATGCTGTCGATATCCTCGCCGATAATGCCTGTGGCACAACTACTTGAAACGAAAATTGCCTTGGGCTGATACCGCTTGTTTACCTCAAGGATAATCTTGCGAAGGGCCTCGGTGGATCCGAAAATGGTGTCCTTCTCGTTCATATCGGTGCCCACATAAACGGTATTGGAGGTTACGCCACGTTTCTTGGCCATTACCCTCGACATATAATATGACGAACTGCTTGTAACAGAACATCCTGAGGGTCCGTGGTGGATAATTGCAACGTCTCTGATTGCTGACAACTGCGACAATCCGCACATTGACAGGCAGGTGCTTGACTGCGAGAAACAACGCGAACATCCTTTCAGTGTTCCGCATTCGGTCTTTGTAGCCAAGTCTTTCAATGAACCAATGTATCCCGTAATGGATCCAATCCTGTTCTCACGGGTGGCAAGGTTCGAGGTATTTAAATTTATTGGCATCGTATTCTTATAGTGTAAAGTTTAAAGTTTAAAGTGGAAAGTGTAAAGTTTAAAGATTATCGTTTTCCCCACCCTTGGTGGGAATCAATCTTGTTGTAATAAAATGTGATTTTCTGAAGCGCCTCTTCCACGGGACAACTTACGTCGAACGCCGAAATAGCCTTTCTCTCAAGGAGTTTCAGTACCGGGCGTCCAATCTTGACAGCCACCACGGCACGGCAGTCGGCCACCAGATCCACCTTGGCGTCGGAGTCGGAATGTTGGCAGTTTCCGTGTCCCTCGCCATTTCCGCAACCAGCGCCATTGCAGTCGGCCTTGGGAGTGCAGTTTTTCTCGGGGTCAGACGATCCTGATACCGACGCCTTCCGCTCCTCCAGCAAGCGCCACTCAGTGCCCTCAGCCTCATAAACCACAAACCTATCCGCCGACCCAAAATGCTGGTCCACAGTAAGATTGTCAGAAGTCGCTATTGCGATTTTGTATGGCATATTGATGAATTTTATAGAACGCGGATAACGCGGATTGAGCGGATTATCGCTGTTTTGTAATAAAAATCTGTGAAAATCCGCCCAATCTGTGTCATCTGTGTTCCAACTAATTAAATGTGGTAATCGTCCTCGATATTGTCGAAGAGGCCGAACTCCATAAGGATTTCCTCGAGGCGCTCCTGAGTCATCGGGGTTGGGATTGTGAACATCTCGTTTTCGATAACCGCCTGAGCAAGGTTCCTATATTCCTGTGCCTGATTGCTCTGAGGATTGTATTCGATAACGGTTTTCTTGTGGATCTCGGCTCTCTGAACCACATTGTCGCGGGGAACAAAATAGAGCAACTGAGTTCCGAGTTCCTTTGAGAAAGCGCGGAGAAGATCGTGCTCACGGTCGCAGTTTCTTGAGTTACAGATGATTCCGCCCAGACGCACACCGCCAGTCTTTGCATATCGGCGGATACCCTTGGCAATATTGTTGGCCGCGTAGAGGGCCATCATCTCGCCCGAGGCCACAATGTAAATCTCCTTGGCCTTGCCCTCGCGGATAGGCATTGCGAAACCACCGCACACCACGTCACCAAGCACGTCGTAGAAAACATAATCGAGGTCGTCGGTATAGGCGCCAAGATTCTCCAACATATTGATAGAAGTTATGATACCGCGTCCGGCGCAACCTACGCCAGGCTCAGGACCGCCCGACTCCACGCAACGTGTACCGCCAAAACCAGTACGCATAATCCTGTCGAGAGAAATATCCTCGCCCTCGTCGCGGATAGTATCGAGAACTGTCTTCTGGGCCAGACCGCCAAGAAGAAGACGGGTAGAGTCCGCCTTAGGGTCACAGCCCACAACCATTACCTTCTTGCCGT
>JAZUEG010000011.1:0-3324 GCA_045640025.1 Bacteroidales bacterium | reverse complement strand
CGTTATTATATTGACTGCAAAGATATAATTTCAAATCCGTTCGGTCTTGCTATCTTTGTAACTTACTATATTACAATAATTTCAATGAACATTTAAAGTTTTTTAGTGGACACTAGTGTGCAAATATACAAAATTAATTTTAAAAATCAATCCTGATATTCTGCTGTTTCATAAAATCTACAATCTGCTGAGGATTTTCGATTGTCTCCTCGCTGCTGCGGAGATAGTTGCCTATCACCTCCACAGGATCGTGGTGAGCCGAATAGTCGCCTCCTATGATCTTGATAGGCTCGTTTCGGCGTCTGTAATAGAAGCTGTACTCTGCATTATCGAGATCAAAGTTGTGGTCGGGGTTCTTGTCGAGGTCCCATACAGGAATCATCGTAAGGTCGTATCCCTTGGGGAACTCTCCCGACTTGGTCTCCAGGTGGTTGATGGCCTTCAGGCTGTAGAAATCCACGAGATAGATCTCGCCGATGGTATACGCGTCGTGGTCAGTAACGTCGATATACACGCTTCCGTTTTCCGCCATCATGAGCTGGCCCCTTGCGTAGGCCTTGCCGCAGTATACACTGCCACCCATGTAGAAATCGAATCTCTGTCCCTGTCGGAGTGTGCCGAAGACGAAGATCCGCACCAAATGCTGATTAAGATTGTTTTCCATAATATTATTCCGATTAATATTACATTAATGAATATATAAATTTCATGCCAAAGTTACTTTACCAAACATATTTTTATGAGAAAAAACCCAGCAAATTTGATTTGCTGGGTTTCCATATTGTTTAGCGATGCTTAATTACCAATAAGTATTATTAATCATCGAAATTGTCATCGTAATTGAAGTTGGCCTGGAGCGCCGCCTGATATTCCTCCTCGGATAGGCCGTCCTTGTAGAAGTTGAGCGGATCCTTAGGAACATTGTTGATGCGCACCTCGTAATGGCAGTGTGGCGATGTGGATAGGCCTGTATTGCCCACGAGGGCTATCACGTCGCCTCGCTTCACCTTGTCGCCGGCCTGTACCAGCAGCTTGCTGCAGTGGCCGTATACTGTCATGTAGCCAAAACCGTGGTTGATTTTCACCACGTTGCCGTATCCGCTCTGAACGCCCGATACAGCTACCACGCCGTTTCCGGTGGCGTATATTGGAGTGCCGGTAGGAGCTGTGAGGTCTACACCGGCGTGCATTCTAGATATATGGAGTATAGGATGGAATCTCATACCGAATGGAGAGCCGAATCTGGTGAGGTCCTTTACAGCAATAGGCTGGATGGAAGGAATGCTGGCCAGCATCTTCTCCTTGTTGATAACGAGTTTCTTTACGTCGTTGAATGATTTGGACTGTACTATAATCTGCTTGGAAAGTACATCAAGCTTATATGCGGCACCTATCATTAATGTTGAGCTCTCGTAGCCCCTGAGTGTATCGTATCTATCGGTACCACCAAAACCGCCTTTGCGCT
Source organism: Bacteroidales bacterium (assembly GCA_045640025.1). Taxonomy (GTDB): domain Bacteria; phylum Bacteroidota; class Bacteroidia; order Bacteroidales; family UBA3824; genus UBA3824. Next base: position 1,859 of record JAZUEG010000011.1, on the reverse strand, counting down.
CTACAGAAGAGATTGGAGCCTCCTGGAATATGCTCCTGTAATAATTGTCGTCGCGGTTCGAAATATCAGAAATTACTGCCTCCATCTTGGAGAAAGAATGCTCGATGGATGCATATTTTTTTTGCAGGCTGGCATTCAGCTCTTCGGCCTCGTGCTCTGCAGGCGATCCTATATAATAAGTTGCTAAAACGCCTACTGTGATTCCCAGTACTATGGATGATGCAAAACGAGGTAATATCTGTTTATATATAAATTGCGATATGGCCTGCGTCTGTTGTTCAAACTTCAACGTTACCGGGTTAAATTTGTATTTGATTTTATTTAGCATTTTGATTAATTTTCTTCATTAAATAGTTAATTGAATAATCAGGTTTTTGCCGTGCGTCTCCCTTAACTATTATGAAATATTTCTATGATGCAAAATTACATTATATAATTGAAATATGCAATACCCTGAAGCCTTCAGGATGCAAACTTAACATTGGAGATTGCCTCTCTTAATCATCCAATGCTCTGTATTACATGCCGTTACACAGCCAATAATGCAATTCGTGTAAGCCTCATTTTATTGAAAATATTTTTGCTTATGTAATGCAGTTTTTACATCACAGTCAATTAATAATAGTTTAACGGAACCGCATTGTAGATATTTGCAATTATTGTGCCGAATTAACGGAAATTTAACAATGCTTTACATCAGTTTTTGGCACATCAGCTGATACGGTAAAAAAAAACACCCGCCGCGGATGTGCAAATCCATCCGCGGCGGGCATTATGTATATGTTTTTTTTCAGCTAAAACACATAATCGTTCAGGTACTCATAATGTGCGCCGTGCTTCACCTTGCCGAATCTCACAGCCACAAACATGCTGCAGAGAAACTGCGGGTTTTTCTTCTGGGCCATTATGTCGAGTTTCTTGGCAAACGCCGTAAACTTGCTGCCGGCCTCCATGGCTATCAGCCTGTTGTCGTGCTTGCCGAACACCACGCTGAGCCCAAGCTTGCAGCTTACGCCGGGCACTGCAGTAAGCTCGCTGAATCCCTTCGAGAATTCCGACGTGCCCATCACTATGCTTGCGTAATGGTTTACGGGGTCAAACTTTTCCGACCTGATATCGGAGCTGCTGTAATATATCTCGTAATATATGGGCTTTAGCAGTGCGAGGTCCACACCGCCAAAATAGAAGTATCTGATCTCCACGCTGCCGCGGTCAAACTTCTCGAACATGGTGCGCTGGCGCCCAAGCCCGAAGAATATCTCGCTGCAGAAATTCTTCTTGCCGAAACAATACTGCCCGTATCCCCACGACCCGAATACGGGATGGGCGGCGCGGTACTGCTGGGGGTGCTTGATAAAAGAGAATCCGCAGTCCCAGAGGTTTTTCTTGTAGGCATTTACGAATTTTCCGCTGCGGTAGTCAAACTCCAGGCCCGTGCTCTTAACCACCGTGCCCACCGACCACTCGTTGCGGTAGAGTATTTTTCTCTCGGTATCGATGTCCCCCTGCGCCAGCGCGCACTGGGCGGCCAGCGCTGCAAGGAGAACAAGGAGGCAAAATCGTCTCATTGTTTATTCATCGTAATTAGAACTGAGCCACGCTTGTGTATGCGTATGCAGGACAAGCAGGGCGTGATGATTTGCATGAGGAAATTGCTAATACTGCCACCAGGGCGGCTACTAATAATAATGCTTTCTTCATTTTGGTTCGTTTTTATTGTTATAATGCAAAATCGCTATTCTTAAAACGCAAAAATACCTAATTTGTTAAGATTTTGGCAAAATATTTTCACTTTTTTTTCAAATTATTAGCAAACTCCGTGAATATTAGTTTATTATGTATGTTTCAGCTAATACAAT
>JAZUEG010000010.1:0-5573 GCA_045640025.1 Bacteroidales bacterium | reverse complement strand
TCTTCCTAAGACCGCTTGGCCTCCGACTTCATGAAGAACGAGTTCCAGTTCGACGAGACCAAGATCACTTACCTCTCTACTCTCAGCCTTTCTAAGGTTAAGATGAATACTCCTGGCTACACTTACGATCCAGCTCAGCCTGCTGAGTCTGTTGAGATCGTGCTTACTATCGCTGATAACGGTGATATCACTGTTTCTGCACCAGAGGGTGCCGCTTACACCGTTTCTGGTACTGGTAAGTACACCAAGGGTGGTGCCGGCAAGTATTGGGGAGCTAATGTTCGTGACCTCATCAATCTCGACTACAAGGTTGTTAGCGGTGCCAACACTTATGAGACCAAGGATCAGCTTGTTTCTGTTCGCCGTGGTATCAAGTTTACTGAGTTTGCTCCAGTTTACAAATCATCTAAATAATTATTTGAAAAATGGTAAAATTATTAAAATACACATTGCCTGTTATGGCTGGTACAGCACTTTTGCTCAGCTCTTGTGCCGAAGATCCAGTCAAGGACATCAAGGTAAACCAGCCTTCTTCGCTCGCCAACAAGGTAGATTACTCTGGCCTTGCTGCTGTTAAGGACGTTTTGCCTTCTAAATCTTTTGCATGTGATGTGGCTGTTTCTGACCTCAAGGGTACTACACAGATTGTGGCTGTATCCAATTTTGCTGAGATCGAGGCTCCTGCACAGTTCAACATGAATGCTTGCGTATCAGCTGATGGCTCTATGTCTTTCTCTGATGTAAAGGCTTACATTAAGTCAGCTTCTGATCTTGGTCTCGCTGTTTACGGTGCAGATCTCGTATCTAATGCTACTATCAACAAGGACTACCTCGCCAAGGTACAGAAAGGTCCTATCACCCGTTACCAGGAGGATTCTACTTACACATTGGAGCCTTCTGCTGATAACTACATCTTGACTCCTAAACAGCAGTCTATTATTGAAAATGGCGATCTTAGCGATCTCACTATCAATAAGAGCTTTGTATCTCGTGTTCTTGGCAATGCAGATGTTAATTCAACTATCTCAGCAGGTGGTCCAGAAGGCAAGAATACAATTCTGGTTTCTGCCAAAGCAAAGCAAGAGTTCTCTTGGGACAATCAGTTCTTTATTCAGTTCAATGATCCTGTTAAGAAGGACAGCAAGGTTGTTGTTTCTTTCTGGGGTAAGTCGTCAGTTAATGCTACTGTTTCTACACAGACTCACTCTACTCCTGGTAACTGGATGGCTGGTACTGCTTTCCCAAGCAATCTTGATTTCACCACATCATGGAAGAAGTTCGAAACCACTATAACTTCTCCTGCTGATAATTTCCAGACCATTACTTTCAACCTCAGCGAGCTTGATGATGCTGCTGATTACTATTTCGCTGATTTCACTGTTGAGGGAACTGTTCAGGAGAAGTCTATCAACTACGATCAGGTAAACAACGGTGATGCTGAGGGCAAGGCAAGTACAACCAACGCAATCGCCAAGATTGCACCTGATGAGGCTACCGACGTTAAGGCTCCTATCGAGGAGAAGGTTGGTGTTGATGGTTCTAAGTGTTATGTGGTTAAATGTCCTAAGAAGGTTTCTCAGACATGGGATACCCAGTTCTGGATTGTATCACGCAACCCTCTCAAGAAGGGTGACAAGATTCACCTCAAGTACGACTACAAGGCTTCCAAGGCTTGCTCTGCTTCTACTGGTGAGCACTCAGCTCCTGGCAGCTGGCTTGCCGGCGGATACGCCACTATCAACTTCACCACCGACTGGCAGACTTTCGATCAGGAGATTGAAGTTAATACCGACGGCGCTCAGTCTTGGGCTTTCGACCTCTCTCAGGAGGATGGCGATGTTACTTTCTACTTCGACAATATCAGCCTCGTTTGCGAGACTGTAAAGCTTCAGTCTGGTACTTTCACAAAGAAGGTATGGAGAGAGAAAGAGGATCCTCTCACCAAGGAGCAGAAAGATTCTGCTGTTAATGCAGCTCTTACAGCCTGGATTACAGGCATGATGGATGCTACAGACGGCAAGGTAACTTCTTGGGATGCTGTTTCAGATCCATTCGCAGCTGTTTCGGATGGCGCTTTCGATTTCAAGAATTACTTCGGTGACGAATTCGTTCCTACAGTTCTCAAGATTGCCAAGGAGCAGTTCAAGGGCGAGGACAAGTCTAAGCTCAAACTCTTTGTTGCAGTTAAGGATGCTCAGGATGCAGCCAACCTCGACAGAGTTGCTACAGCAGTTAAGACATGGGATGCTTACGGTATCAACGCTAAGTTCAATCTCAGCGCCAGCGATATCGCCGCATTCAATGCCGCTATCGCTACTCTCGAGGCTACAGGCAAGCCATACAGAATTACTATCAACAGCGTAGCCGCTGATGATACCGACGAGGCTGTTCAGGCTTTTGCCGCTATCGCCAAGACTCTCGCCTCAGCTTCTAAGCTCGATGGCATCTGCTTCTCACAGCTCAAGTCTACTCCTGAGAGCTTCACTCTCTGGAACAGCGACAACGGTAGAACTGCTGTTTACGAGGCATTCGTTAAGGGTCTCCAGGGCAAGTAATTCTTATTATTACGCATTAATTTAGTTTCTTAAATTAATATCTTTTAAAATTCGGGGGCGGCAATTATATTATTTCCGCCTCCGTTTTTTTTATTTTTTTTACTATTTAATTCAATGAAATTTTTCAGCTTTAAAAGTTTAAAACTCGGTTTAGTTGCATTAGCTGGCTCGCTCATGGTTTCGTCTTGCGGCGAGGAGGAATTGGCTATCGACTATACAGGCGAAGTTCAGGAAACAGTAAAAGTAACAGGACGTGTTCCTATAGGTGAGCCTCTCCATGTAGACGGCAAATTTCTCAAGGGGCCTCAGGGCCAGATTGTAAATCTTCACGGTTTCTGTCAGACCTACAGCCCCTATTTCAATAGAAGCGAGTGGGGCGGCACAGATGTGGCCAGCTGTCTGCGCACCAACAAGGCCAAGATCGACAAGATTATGGCCAATGGCTGGGGTATGGATTTTGTACGTCTCCACATGGACCCTCACTGGACATGCAACGGCGGCGGCGGTGAGAATACATCGCACACCCGCTACGACCAGACCAAGTTCAAGAAATACCTCGACCAGGTTTTCGTGCCGATGGCCGAGTATATGCAGAGCAAGGGCATGAGAGTTGTAATGCGTCCTCCGGGAGTTTGTCCTGAGACTATAGCCTACAAAGATAGCTATTATAACTATCTCATGAATGTATGGAAGATTGTAGCTAACCACCCTGACCTCAAGAACAATCCAAATATCATGTTTGAGCTCGCCAACGAACCTGTCAACTTCAAGGCTTCTGATGGCAAGGTGGGTGCCTCTGGCGGCCTCATCAACAAGGAGCTCAGCCAGTTTTTCCAGGATATTGTGGATATGATGCGCAACGAGGGCTGCAACAATATTCTCTGGGTTCCAGGAACCTCTTGGCAGCAGAACTATGAGGCATACAAGCAGTATCCTATCAAGGGCAAGAATATCGGATACGCTATCCACTGCTATCCGGGCTGGTACGGCAGCGACTGCTACCAGAATACCGGCGAGATTGCTCCTGATATGTGGCGCGGCAGCGAGGGCGGCTACACAGGTTTCAAGAAGCAGTTCACCAACTCTATTGTAAACACAGTGGGCCAGAATGCTCCTATCATCGTTACCGAGATGGACTGGGCTTCGCAGAAGCACAAGGGCCGTACATGGGGCAATTCCATCACCGGCGTGGCCGGCGGCAAGGGCTTCGGCGAGAACTTCCGCAAGATTATGGACGAGTGCGGCAATGTAAGTTTCGTAACATTTGCATGGGACTACGATTTGGCCGCTTTCAGCCCAAAGCATGCAGAGGACCCCAACGACTTCCTCTATGATCCAGAGTCGTGTGTGCTTCCTATCTACCGCTGGTACAAGGAGTACTGGGAGGCCGCTGAAACCCCGGTAATGCAGTAATACAGATTATTCGCCATCAGCTGAAAGGAATATAGAATATTACGCCATTAGCTGATACAAAAAAATATGGTGGAAAACATCGGATTGTCCTTTGTTTTCCACCTTTTTTTATTATATTTGCAATCGGATTTAATTATTAAAAACTACAAAATATATGAAACGTAACTTTATTACAGGCATTATGGCCTGCGCATTAGCTGCAATGACTTTTTCGTCGTGCGGCAAGGGTGATGAGGTGATAAGCTATGAGGATCCTACTCAGGAGGAGGTGCCAACCGACGCTGTAGACCTCCTTGCCAAGTATCCTAATGGTCCGCTCAAGAAGGTAATCAACCGCGACAAGCATCCATTTTTCCTGTTGGCCTGCGGCGTGGAGGATGGCGATTTCACCAATCCAAACAGCAAGTATTACACCATAGTTCCCGAGAATTATGATGAGATCTCGGCCGGCAATGCCATGAAATACGCTTCATGCGTTGGCGGGACTGGCTCTCTAAATTTCTCTCATGTTCAGAGATTCATTGCCCGCGCCAAGGAGCAGGGCATCAAGGTATACGGACATACTTTGGCATGGCACTCTCAGCAGCAGGTTAATTACCTGAAGAACCTTGTGGACAAGCAAAGCTCAGCCGAAGGCAAGAAACAGGCTCTCGAGAAGGAGCTCGACCGCTGGATTGGCGGTATGATGAAGGCTTGTGGCGGATACGTAACTTCCTGGGACGCAGTAAACGAGCCTCTCTCGGGCGGCGGCAACTACAACAATAAGGGTATCTGCACACTTCAGGACTATGACAACAGCGCCCAGCACAACTATAATGCTGAGAAAGATAATTTCTTCTGGCAGCACTTCCTCGGTCCGGAGGATTATGTGCCAACAGTTGTAAACCTTGCCCGCAAGCATTTCGAGGCCAACGGCGGCGATCCTGCAAGCCTCAAACTCTTTGTGAATGACTACAACCTCGAGTCGTTCTGGGACGAGAATTACAAGGCTAAGTCTATGGTTGGCTGGGTAAAGCTTTGGGAATCCAAGGGTTGCAAGATCGATGGTATCGGTACTCAGATGCACATTTCATGCTACGAGAACGAGGAGTTCGAGAAAAACTCAAGACAGCACATCACCGAGATGTTCAAGATTCTCGCCGGTTCGGGCAAGCTGATCCGTATCTCCGAGCTCGATATGGGCTACAACAACTCTACCAAGAGTATGTTTGACGCAGGCCTCATGTACAATCAGCTCAGCGACAAGCAGAAGCAGCGCATGGCCGACAAATACGAGTGGCTCTACAAGGAATATTTCCGCGTAGTCCCAAAGAAACAGCAGTACGGCATCTGTCAGTGGGCCATCACCGATGCTCCAGATACTCCTCACATGTGGCGTCGTGGCGAGCCTCTCGGCCTCTGGACCACCGACTTCCAGAAAAAACCAGCTTTCTACGGTACTTTGAGAGGTTTGGCTGAGGGCACCAAGAATTAATGCCATTAGCTGATATCTGATAAATAATAAAAAGGTCAGAAAATATCCGAGTTTACTGGAGTTTTGTCTATAAATTCCTGAATTCCGATTTTTTCTGACTTTTCATGTATTTGGGCAGCTAATGGCGTGAT
>JAZUEG010000009.1:0-6142 GCA_045640025.1 Bacteroidales bacterium | reverse complement strand
TTAGTGCGCCGTCTTTGCCAGGAATATCGAGGAGCGAGTTTTTGAAGCCCTCGTTTGGGAACCATTCCCTGCATTCGGGATCCATAATGCTTACACCGTCCACCACAAAACAATATGGGTACATATCAGGCTCGGCGGGTCCGAAGGTAGCGGTCCAAAGTCCAGTAGCGGAATCCTTGGCCATATCGTTGCGGCCCGCAAACTGCACGTCAACCTGAACGCTGTTTGCGTTGTCGTTCCTGTAATAGAAAGTAACTGTGCCGTCGGCATTTACAACTGTTGATTCAAAAGGCTTTTCAACCTCCTTGGGCGCATTGCACGCCGAAATCGCAATCGCCAGCGAGGCGATGAGTGAGATTCTTTTTGTAGTTTTCATTTTTTGGGGATTAGTTTTAAATTGTGTCTTTTTCAATTCCGTCGGCAACTTGTTGCGCGCGGTTTTATTGACAGACAAAGGTAGTAATTTTTTCTGGAAGAAAAAATAATGGATTCCCCATTTTCCCCGACCTCACGCCGATTTCTCAACAATCTGTTTCTGGGCGCAGAATTTCAGGTAGCGGTTGCATTGCTGTATTTTGTCGTAGCCCAGGAGGGTTCCGAGAATGAAATCCTCCTCGGGCGAAAACTCATTGAAAGGCTTGTCGCCGAAATGCTCAATCACCTTGATGCACTCGGGCGACCCGAAAAATATATTAATCTTGGTGGGCGATACCTGACGTGTGATGAAATCGATGCCCGACATCCTTAGCCTTCCCTCGGCCATTATCCTGAATTGTGCAGGCAATGTGTGGAGAATCAGTTTCCTGAGTCCCTTCTTGTATTCGTAAATATGGTGCGATAAAACTTTCATTTTGCTGCTGATTTTTTTACACCGCAAAATTATTGTTTACGACACCGCCCGTCAATACCTAAAAGTGAGTATTTAAACCTTTTCCAAATTCCGCTGTCCAACTAATACAAATTCACTCAAAACCACATCATCAATATGCGAAAAAGACAATTAGTATTCCTCACGGCGACTGCGCTGGCAATGGCCGCGTGCAACGCCCCTCAAAAAGACCAAAACCTTGTATTGAACGACCTTGAATATTTCGAGACTCAGGGCGTTAACGTGCTGGTTTACAGCAACGATTTCAATGGCGGATTCAACGACGAGAAAAACTCTGGAATCGAGATTATCCACCACGGCGTGCGCACGGCTCAGGGTGGCGCCATCCGTCTCAACAAGACTCCCGAGCAGTGGGACCTCGTGCCCAAGACCGTGAGCCGTACAGTGAGCAAGGATTCAAGCAAAATCACCGTAGTCCAGCGTTACGACGACTACGATTTCGAATCCAAAATCATCGTAACCTCCAAGGGCAAGGCTGTTGAGATTCAGGTTGTTCTCGATAAGCCCGTTCCCGAGTTCTTAGCAGGAAAGGCAGGATTCAATCTCGAGCTCCTCCCCTCTCAATACTGGCAGAAAACCTACATTGCCGATAGCAGGATCAACCGTTTTCCAAGATACGCCGCAAGCAACTCGTCGGTGGTTGACAACTCTCAGAAACCCAAGCAGTTCAAGGGCTTCAAGACCTACGACGACCGTGGCACTGGCAAGTTCATCGACCCCGAGCCAATGGAATCGGCCAACGAGTACATCCTGGCCACCGATACTCCCGAGCGCATGATAAAAGTGTCGTCAGCCAACGAAAAAATAAACCTCTACGACGGACGAATGCTCGCACAGAACGGCTGGTACGTTCTCAGAACCGAACTCCCCGCGGGCAAGACAGGCACCGTAATGCAGTGGACCATCGAGCCCAATCAGGTAAAGGACTGGGTTAGGGAGCCTAACATCGGTTTCAGTCAGGTGGGCTACGACTGCTCTCAGCCCAAGGTTGCCGTTATCGAGCTCGACAAAAACTACAAGAAACCTGCCAAGGCTTCGCTCATCAAGATCGACAACAACGGCTCGGAGCGTGAGGTCTTTAGCGCCAAGCCTCAGGAATGGGGCGACTACTTCAAGTACAACTACGTGAAATTCGATTTCACAACTGTATCTGAGCCAGGCGTTTACTATATCCAATACGGCAACACCAAGACTGGAAACTTCATAATCGACAATTCGGTTTACGACAAGATTACCGACGCCACCACAGATATCTGGGTGCCCATCCACATGAACCACATGACCGTAAACGAGGGCTACAGAATCTGGCACGGCGAGCCTTTCAAGGAGGGCTACCTTCAGGCGCCTGAGTCCGACCACTTCGACCTCCATTTCCAGGGTCCGACCACCGACACAAAATACAAGCCTTACGAGCTGATACCAGGCCTCAATATCGGCGGATATTTCGACGCGGGCGATTTCGACATCGAAACTGGAAGCAACATCAGCGTGGTCCAGAATTTCGTGCGCACTTGGGAGCTTTTCAGGTCCGATAGAGACGAGACTTTCGTAAGTCAGGAGCAGAGATACGTAGATCTCCACCGTCCAGATGGCGTGCCTGACATTCTCCAGTACATCGAGCACGGCACATTGAACCTCGTGGCCCAGGCCGAGCAGATTGGCCACATGTCGCAGTGTCTCAGCAATTCAGTACTCGACAATTACCACCACCTCGGCGATGCCGCATCGCTCACCGACGGTCTCCATTACGATCCCAAATTGAAGCCTTACGAAGTTTCAGCTGATGGCAAACGAAGCGGAACTCCCGACGATATGTGGGCATTCACCACAAGAAACCCGATGCTCGACTTCCGTGCCGCCACAATGTTCGCCGCCGCAAGCCGTGCCCTCGAGGGCTACAACGACGACCTCGCCAATCGTGCCCTCAAGCAGAGCAAGCGTCTTATGGAAGAGGCATCTCAGCTGATAGCCAACAAGAACCAGCAGATAAGCGGCGAGCACGACAGCCTGTCGCTGAAGGGTTTCGGCGATTTGGCCACCAACCTGCAACTCTATGCCTCAACCCGCGAGCAGCAGTATCTCGATAAATTCAACGACAAGATTTGGAAGGTTCTCGATATGGACGCTACTCTCGCAATGCAGACCGCCCTCGACGCAATTCCGTATATGTCAGCCGACTACAAGGAAAAACTGAGACCATACGTCGTTAAGTACAACGAGTACATCCAGAGCCTCGACACCGTGAATCCATACGGAATTCCCATCGGCATGAGAAACTGGGCAGGATCTTCGGCAGTGGTTCAGTTCGGCACCACAGTATGCTTCGCCAACAAGTATTATCCCGAGATCGTGGACAAGAAGGAGATTTACCGCGCGGCCAACTTCCTCTTCGGCTGTCATCCATACCACAACTACTCACTTGTGGCGGCTGTAGGCGCTGCGCGTCCCAAGGCTGTTTTCTACGGCAACAACAGGGCCGACTTCTCCTTTATCCCAGGCAACATGGCTCCAGGACTCCTCTTCCGCAAGCCTGACCATTTCGAGAACTACGACGATTGGCCATTCCTCTGGGGCGAGAACGAGGGCACCATAGCAGGAAACACCCAATACGTGATTTTCGGCCTGGCCTTCAAGGAGCAGAGAAAGTAGAATCATCATCAATCCCCCGTAGAGACGGACCGCGGTCCGTCTCTTTCCAAATCGCAAAGACAGATCTTTTGCAAATTATTTAGACGGACCGTGGTCCGTCTCTACGGGGCTATACTTAAGGAAATATTTTTAATCAATCACATAAAATGAAAAAACTTATCTATTTAGCGATAGCCGCATCCTCAATGCTGGCATCGTGCGCATCCAACTGCGAGAATCAGGGCGACGGAAACATCACCGCATCGCTCGCCAAGCAGTCGGGAATCAATATCAGCAAAACCACCGTCAACAAGAAAGACGGCAAGAAGGTTTTGGTAATCAGCTCGTCGCCACGCAAGGGCGGCAACACCGACCTCCTCTGCGACGAGTTCGTGAAGGGAGCCACCGAGGCTGGCGGCAATGTAGAGAAAATCTTCCTTGCCGACTATCAGCTCGACTTCCTATCGGAGCAGGGCGCCAACCAGCCCCACAGCGTCAACCGCGACTCTTCGGAGATGGGCCGAATAATCAACAAGTTCCTTGAGGCCGACGTGGTTTGCCTGGCGTCACCCACATATTACATGAATGTAAACGACAGGATGAAGGCCTTCATCGACGCCACTTATCTGGCCTGGGGCGATCCCAAGATGGGCGGCAAGGAGTATTACTACATCACAGCCTGCGCCCAGAACAGCACCGAGACTGCCGAGTGGTGCATCAACGGGTTCCGCGGATTTGTAATGTGCACCGAGAACGCCACCGAGCGCGGCTACGTATCAGCCATAGCCATGGGCCGTCCTGGCGCTGTGTCTGGCACACCTTACATGCAGCAGGCCTATGAGCTTGGCAAGTCGATAAACGAGTAGTTACAAAATATCTCGCCATTAGCTGCCTAAAAAAATAACAACCAAAAATATTTTTGAAAACAGAAAAATATTTTTACCTTTACAGCATTAAAAATCAATAATATGGAAAGGATTTATCAGACTATCACCGAAATAGAGGAAAAATCAGAGGCAGAGCTCGTGGTAATCCGCCACGGACAAAGCGGCAATTACAGCGAGGTGGAGCTCGCGGCCGGCAGCATATTAGCCGCCATCACCTTTACAGCTCAGATGTTTGTGGATATCGAAATCGACCCATACACAATCTACTGGATTACGCTGGCATCGTTTTTTGTTGGTTTTCTGGCTGTCAAGTTTATACGACCGCTCAAATCAATGATTCTATCCAAGAAAAAGAAAACGAGAAACGTGGAGATTTACGCCCGCGCGCTGTTCCAGAAAGGCGGTATCCACCTCACCAAGAAGCACATAGGCATCATAGTTTTTTGCAGCGATCTCGAGAAAACCGCTACAATTATTGCCGACAACGGCATTGAGACCAAGGTGCCCGGCGAGGAGATGAAGAAGGTGAAGGAGGCGCTCAAATCGGTATACAAGAGTAAGGATTTTGTAGCTAATGTGGCTGAACCGCTCAACACCCTCAGCCAGGTGCTCCAGACTTACCTGCCATCCAGCGGAAAGGATTTGAACGAAATCCCTGACGATCTGAAGATTACATTATAAAAAAAACGCAGATTGGCCCAGCCGGACCGGTCTGCGTTTTTTGTTTTTTGGGGCAGCTAATGGCGAAATCTATTCACCCATCTGCGTTGTCCTGATTATCTTGTCGATATTCAGGCTCCTTGCGCTGGCGTCGAAAATATCCTTGTAGATGCCGCCCTGCTTGTAGACATCCTCGGGATTTCCGCCCTGCTCCACGCGTCCGTCCTTGAGAGCGTAAATCATCTCGCTGTCAATGATTTGTGAGATTGAGTGAGAGATTATCACCACGGTGCGGTTCTGCTTGATGGCGTCGATGGCGTTCTTTATCTGCTCGGTGGCCACGGCGTCGAGGCTGGCGGTTGGCTCGTCGAGGAAGATAATCGGCGGATTCTTGAGGAACATTCGCGCGATGGCTATTCGCTGCTGCTGACCGCCCGAAAGCTCGGCCGCGTTGGTGTCAAACTTGTCGGGCATGGTCTGGATGGCATCGTAAATATAAGCCTTCTTGGCCGCCTCGCAAACCTCCTCGAAAGTGGCATCAGGCTTGCCGTAACGGATATTCTCCTCCACCGTGCCGTCGAAAATGTGGTTTTTCTGAAGCACAAGACCGATATGCTCGCGGAGGTACTGTGTGTCCCATTCGCGGAGGTCAACACCGTCCACCTTTATGCTGCCGCAGTCGGGCTCATAGAATTTGTCGAGAAGATTTACAACCGTACTTTTTCCAGCGCCCGACAATCCCACAAATGCCGTAATCTTGCCATGCGGAATCTTCATATTGATATCGTGGAGCGCCTTGCATCCGTTTGGATAAGTGAAGCTTACGTCCGAAATCTCAATCTCGCCCTTTACTATTTCGGGCTTGTAGGTTCCAGTCTGCTCCTCGCTCTCCTTGCTGTTCAGGATGTCGAAATATCCCTCGGCGTAGATAAGCGCCTCATTAACATCGTCGTAGATGCGGTGGAGCTGACGGATTGGCGCGGTCACGTTTGCGAAAAGCATCACGTGATACATTATCTTACCAATCGTCATGCCCGGATAGTCGGTGAGCACGAGATAGGGAGTCGGATCGTAGCCA
>JAZUEG010000008.1:0-2438 GCA_045640025.1 Bacteroidales bacterium | reverse complement strand
TACCTGTATCCCGATCAGTTGGAGGAGTGCGCCAAGTCTGAGACCGAGATGCCTCTGATGATGCGCGAGTACGCCCACTCTATGGGAAACTCGATGGGAAATTTCAAGGAATACTGGGACGTGATCTACGCCGACTCGTCGATATGCGGAGGCGCCATCTGGGACTGGGTGGATCAGGGAATCCGGAAGGACGGATATTTCGCTTACGGCGGTGATTTCGGCGACAGGCCCAACGACGAGAATTTCTGCATCAACGGACTCGTGGCCCCCGACCGCAAGCCTCATCCACATTTCTACGAGGTTCAGTACGTGTATCAGCCTATTTGGTTCAGTTATCAGGACGGAAAGGTAATCAAGAAAAGTATGGACCCGTTTGTGAGCGTGGATGATTTCGACTACATAGAGGAGGTTCAGGAGACAGACGGAGAGCGACTTATCAACGTGCGCGCCATCCTGAGGGAGGATAAGCCCTGGGCCAAGAAAGGCACCGTAATGTGTCACGATCAATTCGTGGACGTCAGTTACAAATACCCCGGGCGCCTGAATCTCGTGGGCAAGGCGCCTGAGGCTCTTAGGCGCGACGGCAGGATCTCGGTAGCCTCAGGGTCGGCCCAAATAACGATCGACGAAAACACCGGCGCACTCGTGGAGTATTCGATAAATGGCAAAAACCTGATAAGCAGACCTTTGGAGCCATATTTCTGGAAGGCTGAGAACGACAATCAGAACAAGGCCGGATTCGCCAAGCGTGTGGGAGCCTGGAAAGACTGCGCCCAAAACCGCAGACTCAACGGCGTAAGCATCAGCAAGACCGGCGAGGGCACAGAGGTGAGGTTTGATTTCGCGCTACCCGTGGGCGCCAACTACCAACTCCGCTATGCCATAAACGACGGCGGACAAGTGCGCGTATCGGCTGACTATCAGCCACTAAACGATTCCATACCCCTGATGCCGAAGTTCGGCATGAGGATGGCCGTGGAGGCCGACGAGATGGAATGGTACGGACGCGGACCCGAGGAGAATTATTCCGACAGGAAACTCTCTCAGCATCTGGGCGTCTATAAGAGGAATATCGCTGACTATCAGACAGAATACATTCGTCCTCAGGACAATTCGTACCGTTGCGACATCAGGTGGATGAACATTCCGCTTTCGGAGAATATGCTTACAATCAAGGGATTGCAACCACTCTGCATCCGCGCCTACAATTACGAGGACGAGCAGTTGGAGATGGGGCACCGTCATCCCTGCGATATCGAGCGCGACGGCCTGATGCATCTGAATATCGACCTGAACGTACACGGCGTGGGTGGCGCCGACACCTGGGGACGACGCACCCTCCCCCAATACACCAACCCCGGCACCAAGCCTTACCATTACTCGTTTATAATCGAGGTGAGATAAGGTGAAATCAAATAACTTTATTTAGAAAATATGAAAAAGACAATAGCATTGGGATTGCTGACGGGGGCGTTGATTACCGCCTGCAATTCCGCCAAGAATATCGAGCCATACGGTCCACTGCCCACCGAGGACCAAATAGCGCTTCAGGATATGGAAATGTACGCATTCCTGCATTACTCCCTGAACACCTACACCGATCAGGAATGGGGATTCGGCAACGAGTCGCCCGAACTCTTCAACCCATCGAGCCTCGACGTGCGTCAGTGGGCAAAGGTCTGCAAACAGGCCGGAATGAAAGGCATCATCTTCACCGCCAAGCATCACTGCGGATTCTGTATGTGGCCGTCGGAGTACACCGGCTACTCGGTGAAATCCTCACCCTGGAAAGACGGCAAGGGCGACGTGGTGCGCGAGTTGGCCGAGGCCTGCAAGCAAGAGGGCCTGAAATTCGCGGTGTATCTCTCGCCCTGGGACCGCAATCATCCAAAATACGGCGAGCCCGAGTATGTGGAGTATTTCAGAAACCAACTCCGCGAACTGCTCACCAACTACGGCGATATCTACGAGGTATGGTTCGACGGCGCCAACGGAGGCAACGGCTGGTATGGAGGCGCCAACGAGACACGTCAGATAGACCGCCTGAAATATTACGACTGGGGCCCCACCTACGATATGATCCGCCAACTGCAACCACACTGCATAATCTGGAACGACGGAGCCGACCGCCGTGGCGACCTCCGCTGGGTGGGCACCGAGGCCGGAAACATTGGCCACCGCAACTGGAGCAAGATGAACAGCACCGGCGATCCCGAGTGGGGCGACCTCCATTACGGAGTGGAGGATGGCGACGTATGGGTGCCCGGCGAGACCAACACCTCGATACGTCCGGGATGGTTTTACCACGTATCGGAAGACGCTCACGTGAAGTCGCTATCCAAACTGATGGACACATATTACAAGTCGGTGGGCAGAAACAGCACCCTGCTCCTCAACTTCCCGATAATGCCCAACGGCCTGATATCGCCGGTGGACAG
>JAZUEG010000007.1:0-3634 GCA_045640025.1 Bacteroidales bacterium | reverse complement strand
CGTGTACCGACAGCTCGTCGGCATTCAGCGAGTTGCTCGATGTTATGTTTACGAGGTTCTGTATCGGGAGTGCCATCGAGTTGGCGAGCGATATCTGCTCGGCGCACGATTTCGAAATTTCCTTCACCATCTCGGCGTTTCCCGTAACCTTGGGCTCTATTCCAGCTATCAGATTTACAGCCACTTCCGTTATTTTCATGCTTTCAGCTGATAGCGAGTTGATCTCGGCCGACGCGCTCTTGCACACCTCGGCAAGCTTGCGGATTTCCTGGGCCACCTGATGGAATCCCTTTCCGAATTCGCCGGCCCTCGCCGCTTCAACAGATGCGTTGATGGCCAGCATGTCGGTGCTTTGGGTTATGTTGTTGATAATGGCGATTTTGCCTATCACATTTTTTATTGTCTCCAGCGTGTGTTTCGAGAATTGAGCTATCTTGGTTATGTTGTTGGCCACCTCGTCGCTTATGGTGGATGCGTCGTTGGCGTTGTCGGTTATCTGCCTTACGGCCATAATGATATTCTCTATGGAAGCCGAAATTTCCTCTGTGTTTACCGACTGCAGCTGAGCTCCCTCCGATATCTCCTTCACCGATTTTATCAGCGATTCGTTTCTCGAGTTCACGTTATTAGCTGCCATGCGGATTTTGTCGACCACCTCGGCCACCTTGTCCTTCATTATCGACATGTTGTTCCTCATCTCGCCAAACTCGTTCACTACCTTGATGTTGTTGATTTCGGTGGAGTATAGTTTGCCTTCCGAGAAGTCCTTGGCAAATCTGTTGGCCTGCTCTATCGGTGTTAGTACCACCGATTGGGTTATCAGCTTAAGTACCAGATACAGAATCACTATCGATGCCAGGCTCAGGCTTATCAGTATCACCATCAGTATGTTGGTGTCGTGGTTTATATCATCGGAGCTGATGGCGAGATTTACTCCCCAGTTGGTACCGGGCACGTATGCGCAGTAAAAAGTCATCAGCTGGTTTCCCTTTTCGTTGTTCAGCTCAAAATAGTTGATAGTGCATTTTCCGTCCTTCCTGCCGGAGTTGCATTCTATCATCACGTCCCTCAGTCCTCCAATTCCTGCGGGCACAAAGGCCGTGGTGTCTACCGGAATACCATTTTCATTGCCCTGGAATATCACGTTTGTTCTCTCGTCCTGAATGATTCCGGGAGTTCCCTTGCCTTCCAGAAGCATCTGACTTACAGGCAGATCTATCGCATTTTTTGGAATTGTGGTGGTGATTACCGCTATTATCGAATCGCCGATTATCAGCGGATGGTGTATTCCGTAATGCTCCACATTTACGCCGTCCACATGGTTGTATGGCGATGTTATCACAAACGGCACGTGGTTATTGAAAATGGCGATTGGAATGCTGAAACCCGAGAAATCCCTCGGATCCAGGCCGTTGTTGGATGTATACGATTTGCCGTCGCGGAATGTGAGTCGCAGGTATCCGTCGTATTCGTATGGATGAGATTTTACGAATTCGTCGGCTATTTTCATATATTTGTCGATATTGTTTCTCTTGAAACCGAAAAACAGTTTCTGCGTGGTGTTTTTGTGGCTCTGGAAGATGTTGCCGAGATTTTTGGCCTGCAGTTCCACAATTTCCCTCGCATTCTGGTCCACACGCTCGCGTGCGTTGGTTTTCACGTTGTTGTATATCAGCCAGTTCAGCACCACCACCAGCACGGTCACAATAGGTATTATCCACTTCTGATACCGTCCCCAGATGGTTTCTTTTTTGCTGATTTTCAGCTTTTTGATCATGTCGGCGCATTTGCCGGGCCATGTTTTTATATGTGCAATCGTATCCTTAAAGAAATTCATTTTAAGCGATTTTAGTAATACAAATCACAGAAAAAATCATTCCATAAATTTAGTATTTTATCTTGAAAAACAAGAATTTTTTTTATTTTTTTTTCAGCTAATGTCAAATAACTCGGAAATGCTTCAGTGCGTTCATCACGCCGTCTTCGTCGACAGAGGTTGTCACATAGTCGGCAAATTTCTTTACCTCGTCGGTGGCGTTGCCCATTACCACGCCTATGCCAGCGCGCTTGATGATTGGGATGTCGTTGCCACCATCGCCGAACGACATTGTCTCCTCGATTTTGAGTCCGAGGTGTTCTGCCATTTTTTCCAATCCTTTTCCCTTGTCGGCGCTCAGGTCGGTGATGTCGGTGAAATCGGGGCACCAACGGCCAGAGGTCACGTGTTTTACCTTCGCCATTAGCTGTAACTCCTCTTCTGGATCCAGGAACATAGTCATCTGGTAAACGTCCTTATTCATCACTGTATCAGCTGATACAATATTCCTATCGACCCTGATGCGGAGCTCGCCGTAGAAGATGGAGTAAACGATGTCGTAGTTGTTGATGATTGCGAAATCCTCGTTGCCCATTATTATCATTGGGTGGTCGTGCTCCATGGCGTAATTGTAGATGGTGTCAACGTCGTCCTTGCTGATGGGGTTGCTGTTGATGATTTGGTCGCCGATGAAGGAGCAGGCGCCGTTGTTGGTGATGTAGCCGTCGATGTATGGCTCGATGCTCTCGAGGCTGGAAATGAATGCCTTGGGCCTTCCTGTGGATATGAAAACCTTGACTCCGTTTTGCTTGGCCATGCGGATGGCGTCGATTGTGCTCTGCGGAATCTCGTGGGTCTTGAACGACACCAGTGTGCCGTCGATATCGAAAAATAATGCTTTTATCATTTTGTGCTTTCTGTTTTCAGACTGCAAATTTAGTAAAATTTTCGGATTAAAAATCTTGATTTTATCAAAAATTAAGTATATTTGCCATGTTATTAATCTGACTAAAATTATGAGTATATACGATTTCGTAGTAAAGGACGCCAAGGGTAACTCAGTGAAAATGAGCGACTATAAAGGCAAGGTTCTGTTGATAGTGAACACCGCGACCGACTGCGGTTTTACTCCCCAGTACGAGGGTTTGCAGGGCCTGTATGAGAAATATCAGTATCGCGGTTTCGAGATTCTGGATTTCCCGTGCAATCAGTTCAACAATCAGTCGCCCCTCGGCGAGACCGAGATTCAGAAATTCTGCTCGCTGAAATATCACACAACTTTCCGCCTTTTCAAGAAGATTGAGGTGAATGGTCCTAACGCCGATCCGCTTTTCGCTTTCCTGAAAAAGGAGTACGGCGGTTTCTCGCAGGACATAAAATGGAATTTCACCAAATTCCTCGTCGACAGAAACGGAAACGTTGTGGAGAGATTCGAACCACAGAACAAGCCAAACTCGTTTGAGGCAGATATTGCGGGATTGCTGTAGGTTTGGGTAAAGTGGAAAGTTTAGAGAGGAGAGATTAGAGAATATAGAAAACTCAGCCAAAACTTGAGAGGTTTCTCGGTTTTGGCTGAGTTTTTTGTTTTATAATATCTCCTCAATCTGGTCCATAAGTTTGTTCATTGTCTTGATACATTCCTCGAAAGGCTCAGGCTTTGTCATATCCACGCCTGCCTCGCGGAGAAGGTCGATCGGGTATTTTGAGCAACCTGCCGAGAGGAAGTCGAGGTATTTCGCGAGGGCGTTTTTGTCGCCTTCCAAAACCTTGGTTACCAGGGCCTGACTCGCAACGAACGAGGTGCTGTACTGGTAAACG
>JAZUEG010000006.1:0-4445 GCA_045640025.1 Bacteroidales bacterium | reverse complement strand
CCTCCTTGGCCCACAGAACGACATGGCTATGATCGGACTTATATGATCTTGCGGCCGTTTTTGCCGCCGGTGGAGCGTCCTATGATGGGGATGTTCATCTCGCGGAGCATCTCCTCGGCCACCATGATGTTGCGCTCGCCTATGTGCATGGTGGATGATGTTACGGATATCACCTCGCCTCCGCCAAAGAGCTTGGCTACGAGATTGTTTTTCTGGCATCCGAGCTGAAGCATCTTCTCCATCAGCCTCTCGATGGCTATGTTGCCGTATTTGGGCGAGGCAAGCTCCATACCGTTCCATACGGGAAGCATGTAGTGATTGATACCGCCTATTCCATGATACCGGTCCCAGAGGCACACAGCAATACACGAACCGAGTATGGTGGTAACTTCGGCGGGCTGTACTGATGCGAACATCGTGGATGGGTATAGAAAATGTCTTGTCATAATATAGGGATTATCAGGGGAAATGCCTTGTTAGAAAATCTCCTCGTCGCCGCCGAAGAATACCTCGTTGGCCTCGTTGGAGTAGTCGTGACCCATCATCTGCGATTCTGGGATGGTGATTGTGAAGCTTGCGCCCTCGTTTTCGCGGCTCTCAAGCTCCAGGGTTCCGCCCAGGAAGTCGATGTATGCCTTGTTGATGGACAGGCCGAGGCCGTGACCGCGGTTTATGGAATTGATACCGCTGTCCAGACGGCGGAAACGGTCGTAGATGATTTTCTGGTTTTCAGGCGATATGCCGAGTCCCTCGTCGGATACGCGGATCTGCAGCTCGCCGGCCTCTGTAAGGGTGTATGCTATCTCTACCTTGCGCTCGGGACGGTTGAAGTTGATGGCATTGCAGAGGAGGTTGCTTACCACGATGGTGAGCTTGTCGCCGTCGGTCTTGAATAGAAGGGGGCTTGCACCGGAATTGTTCACGAGCGATTTCTTGAGTCTCTTGAGCTCTATCTCGCGGCTGTAGTGGTCCATCAGGCTCGACATCAGGTCGTCGATATTAACGACGGAGATGTTGGGCTCCATGCTGCCGGCCTCTATCTCCGCTGCGGCGAAGATGTTCTTGAACTGGAAGTCGAGATTGAAGGCCTCCCTGTTTATCATCATGGCCATGCGCTTCATGCGCTCCACATCGGTATCGGGGCAGTCCACAATGCTCTTGGACAGGCCCATGATGGATGCGAACGGATTGATGATCTCGTTGGTGATATTGGAGATGAAGTGGCTCTTCATGGCCTCGCTCTCGGCAAGCTTCTGGTTGAGCTCCAGGAGCTGCTTGTTCATCATATTTAGATTATCGACAGCGTTCTTGTATTTCTCTATTCGCTTGCTGATCTCCGAGAGCAGAACCTCGTCGGTAATATTTGTTGTCTGGTTGTCCATTCTATATATAAGTCTTAAATTGTTGTGTTCATAATATTGAATTACGGCCCGCCATCAGATGCGGCGGAATACCGTAGGTTTTATCTGCTTGAGCGGCACGCTGATTCCGGTAACGCTCTCCGAGTGGCCCAGGAAGAAGAATCCTCCGGGCTTAAGGTGACGGCAGAGCTTGTTGATCACCTTCTCCTGTGTCTGGCGGTCGAAATATATCAGCACGTTTCGGCAGAATACGATGTCGAATCCCGACGGGGCGCTGTATACCTCGTCCATGAAATTGAGGCGCATGAAACTCAACTTTCTCCTGAGCTCGGGCACAATGCGCACGGTGGGTTTCTCGCGGTCCTTGCTGCGGAGCAGGTATTTCTTCTTCATATCGTATGGGATCACCGAAACCCTGTCCTCGGGATATATGGCCTGCACGGCCTTCTCGAGTACTATGGTGCTGAGGTCGCTGCCCAGAATCTGGAAATCGAATCCGCGGGCCTTCTGCTGGTATTCGCTCATCACCATGGCCAGG
This sequence comes from Bacteroidales bacterium, assembly GCA_045640025.1. GTDB lineage: Bacteria > Bacteroidota > Bacteroidia > Bacteroidales > UBA3824 > UBA3824. Next base: position 2,546 of record JAZUEG010000006.1, on the reverse strand, counting down.
GTGTATGGCTCCTCGCCCGACGAGCACCCGGCCGACCACACCTTCACGAAATTCTGCCTGTTGGTCTCGTAGATCTCGGGCAGCACGGTATCGAGCAGAAACTCGAAATGCTGGTTTTCGCGGAAAAAGTCGGTCTTGTTGGTGGATACCACATCCATCATGTGGATTATCTCCTCGTGTCCGCTGGGCGAAAACACATAATCCACGTATTCGCCGAAGGTGGGAATACCGAGCGCCCTGAGCCTCTTCTGCAGACGGCTCTGGAGCATTATGTGCTTGGCCTCGGGCATCTTGATACCATACTGATGGTAGATGAACGAGCTGAGTTTCTGGAAATCCTGGTTCGACAGCTTGGCGTCGTAATATGAGAATGTGGAAAGTTCCATAAGGCGCTTTTATAATGTCTAATGCGTTATCTACTACTCAATTACCTCGGCAGACTGCGACTCCTGGCTGTCGGCCGTGTCGCGCATCATTACAAGCTCGTCGGTAGAGAATATCTTGTCGATATCCAGCAGCATCACAAATACATCGTCGTTCATCTTGTGGATACCGTCGATGAACTTGCTCTTGTACTTGGATCCGATGCCCGGAGGCGGCAGAATCTCGTCTTTCTGGATCTCGAACACCTCCTTTACGGCGTCTACGAGGATACCGGCGTTTACTACCTCGCCGTCTATCTCCACGCTCAGCACAAGGATTACTGTATCGCGCTTGTACTCTATAGGCTCCATTCCGAATTTCATGCGGATGTCGATAATAGGCAGCACGGTACCACGCAGGTTGATTACGCCCTTCATGTAGTCGGGAGCTGTGGGCACCTTGGTAATCTGTACCAGCTGCTGAATGTTGAGCACCTTGGCCACATTGATGGCAAAATACTCGTCGCCAAGTGTGAACGACAAGAATGATCCTGTTTCCTGATCCATATTCATAATGAGTTTTATTTGTTGTTGGTATGATATCTTGTGGCGGAGGTTCGGTATAGCCGCAACGTTCCGCTGGATACTCCTTATATAATTAGAGTTCGTTGTATCTTGTGAACTGGTTGATCACCTTGTGGGTATCGAGCACCAGGGCCACAGTGCCGTCGCCGAGTATCGACGCTCCGGAGAATATGTCCTGGCTGCGGTAGAGCTTGCCGAGAGGCTTGAGCACGGCCTGATACTCGCCGGTGATGTTGTCGACCACGATGCCTATCTTGCGGTCCTCGAATTTCACCATGATGATCTCCTCCCTGGCGGGAGGCTCGCCCGGTATGCCCATCTCCTCGCGCAGATAGTAGAACGGGTACTGCTGTCCCTCGATGTTTATCACATTCTGGAACGATGAGGTGATTTTCTCGTGCTCTACGGCGAATATTGTGTCGATTACCGAGAGCGGTATTATATAATCGACATCAGCTATGCGCACCAGCATACCATCTATGATGGAGAGCGTGAGCGGAAGCTTTATGGTGATGGTGGTGCCCTCGCCCAGCTCCGATGATACTGATACTGTGCCTCTTATGTCGGATACTTTTCTTTTAACTACGTCCATGCCCACTCCGCGGCCGGATATGTTGGTCACCTTCTCGGATGTGGAGAATCCCGGCATGAAGATGAGGTCGATGGATTCCTTGTCGGAGATCTGCGCGTCGGGCGATATGAGTCCCTTCTCGATGGCCTTGCGGCGGATCTTCTCGGGATTCATGCCGGCGCCGTCGTCGGTAACAGCTATCACCACCTGGCTGCCTGAGTAGTATGCCTGGAGGATAATCTTGCCCTCGGGGTTCTTGCCGGCGGCCTTGCGCTCTGCGGCGGTCTCTATGCCGTGGTCGATGCTGTTGCGCAGGATGTGCATCAGCGGCTCCGATATTCCCTCGATTAGGGATTTGTCGAGCTCCACCTCGGCGCCCCTGGCCTCGAATGCAATCTCCTTGCCCACCTCGCGCGAGAGGTCGCGCACCAGACGGCGGAACCTTACCACGAGATAGTCGATAGGTATCAGCGTGATGCTGAATGCGGTGTCCCTGAGCTGGCGCGATATGTTCTCGAGATTCTCGGTGATGCGTGTGAGCTCTGGGTCCTTGTGGCGGTCGGCGTAGAGATTGAGGCCGGCCTGTGTGGTGATAAGCTCGCTCACGAGGTTCATGAGCGAATCCACCTTCTCGCTGGCCACTCTGATGCCGGATATGGAGTTTTCCTTGGCGAACTTCTTGACGTGCTCGTCGCCGGCCGATGGCTTCTGCGATGAGCTCTGGGCCTTGGCCTGCTCCTCCATGCGCGCCTTCTGGGCGGCGGCGTTGGCCTCCACGCAGGCGCGTATCTTGTCGAGATCGAATGGGAAATCGTGACGGCACACCATGAGAGGCTCGATGCCCTCCAGTGCGAAAACATCTGTATCAGCTATCTTCTCGATTACGAGCTCGCAGTCGTCCTCGGCAAATATGAACACATCCTTGATGGAATCCTCGTCCTGCCCGGTGGATAGTATCACCTCCCACCAGATATAGGTATAGTCGAATACAAAATTCTCGAAATCAGGGACATTGCTGTCAAACATGT
>JAZUEG010000005.1:0-6718 GCA_045640025.1 Bacteroidales bacterium | reverse complement strand
CACACCTTCCAGGAGTACGTGGCCATTGCTCAGGAGGCCTATCAGGAGGCCCTCGGTCAGCTGTTTCTGGCCTATGATTACCTTGCCCATCTCCATGTTGATCATGTCAACAAACTGGCTCTCTCTGTTGATTTTTTCGTTCAGTTCCTTGATGTCTACTATCTGGTTCATGTTTATCTTTTTTATTTTTTTTATGAAAGCAAAATTAGCTAAAGCTGTCATTAATCCCAAATGTTTAAGCCTTATTTCACAGAAATTAACTTTTTTTAAAAGTGTAAAAAAATTATGCAAAAAAAATCAAAAAAATATATAAGGCATTTGTTTTATTGTTAATTTTGTGCTGAACTAATTTTTAGCCAAATGCCTATATCCGATATTTCGTCACTATTAATAATTGGAGGTCTGAGTGTGCTGGCCGTTCTGCATGTGTTGATGTACTTCACGGCCGGGCGCCGTCCTGCCCATTGGGTTGGTTTTACGGCCGATGTGTGTGTGATAATGCTCATGTCGTATGCCGGAGGCCATTCAGTGTGGGGCGAATGGGCCCTTGCCGTATTGGGTGAGCGTATGTCGAGGGCATTAGCTTTCTTTTTCCTGTCGATGCTTTTCGGCAGCCTGTCGTATATGCACGCCCTCATGGCCAAGCTCCAGCGCATCAAGAATGTATTCATAATGCTGCCGCCTGCATTGTTCCTGGTAATCAACGCATTGTTCCTGGTGGTAGATGTCAAGTATTTCGGCGTACTCAGGCAGCTGTTCTATGTTGTGAATTTCGCACTTATTATATATGTGTATTTTCAGCTGGTATTGTCGTGGCGGAGGGGCGACCGCAACAGTTTCAGGCTATTGGGCTCATTCACTTTCATAACTCTGTTTTTCATAGTGGCAGTTTGTCACGATTTCAAGAACCACGAATACTCATATCTCGACTATCTGGCGCTGTATATCTGCATGGTGTTCCTCGATATCAACCTTATAGTGAAATCGGGCCTCAAGATGACCAAGAGCAAGTCGGAGCGATGGACCGCACCGCTCAATAAGCAGATAGAGGACCTCACCACAAGCAATCAGAGCAAGGACCGTTTCCTATCCATAATAGCCCACGACCTCAAGAATCCGATCTCGAGCATCAAGATGATCTCGGATATATACATGGAGGAGGCCAGGGAAGCTAATAGCGTTCATAGAATGGACCTCGCCGAATCGCTATCCGACAGCATCGACAATATCTACAAGCTCCTGGAAAACCTCCTTACATGGACCCGGTCGCAAAACGACACCATCAAGTGCAATCCTGAGAATGTGGAGGTTGGCCAGCTGATAGAGCACCTTCAGTATTCCGTAGAATCGATCTGCAGCGCCAAGCACATCGCGCTCAAGTTCATGAACAATGGTGTGGATACCATCTACGCCGATCCCAACATGATACAGACCGTAATGCGGAATCTCGTAACCAATGCCGTGAAATACTCGTATCAGGATAATATCGTGGATGTGATTTTCGACAGCGACGAAAATTTCAGCTACATCCGCGTGGTGGATTACGGCGTTGGAATGTCGCCCGAGGTGATAGACAGGCTTTTCAAGATCGACAAGATTTCGTCGACATCCGGCACCAAGCAGGAGCAGGGCACGGGTCTCGGCCTGATACTCTGCAACGATTTTGTCCGCAAGCACGGCGGCGAGATTTCGGTGATTTCCGACGAGGGTCTCGGCACTACTTTTCAGGTTTCATTGCCCAAGATGAGGGTTTGATTTTTTTTGTATCAGCTGATACAGGTAAATTTACACGCCATCAGCTGAAAAAAAACAAAAAAAACGGAGAACGTTTCACAACGCCCTCCGCCAAAAAAAATGAAAAATGAAAATGAAAAATATTTATTTACTTTAGTTTAAAACCACTTAACGTATTGCACAAAGTGTGCCATAATTGATAGCCAGATTGTAATTTTTTTCAGAAAAAATGATAATTGTATCTCCCATATTATTCAGCAGGGTTCTCAAAAACTACACTGGAATCACTCTGTGGCCATTTATAATTGTGCGCTACAATCTCAGGGACTACGGGGCCAGGCTCTTTGCTGTGCTCATCAATCACGAGAGGATTCACCTGCGGCAGCAGCTGGAGACATTGGTAATTTTTTTCTATCTGCTCTACTTGATTTTCTATATTATTAATAGGTGCCGTGGCATGAATCACATGGCCGCCTACAGCAATATTCCGTTCGAAAGGGAATCGTATATCTATGAACGCGATATCTGCTATCTGAAAAAACGTAGGCTCTTTGCGTGGACAAAATTTGTTTAAATCCCTTTTTATCATTAAATTTGTGGCGTAAAAATTTTTTAAACAAATACATTATGAAAAAATTCTTTTTAACACTTGCATTTGCCCTTGTGGCAATGGTATCATCGGTTTTTGCCCAGAATATCCAGACATATTCTTGGGGCAATGGTGTAAGTTTCGGCCTCTTGGAAGGCATGAACATTGTGGAGAACACAAACATGAAGTTTACCGCCACCAACGATGAAGATAATTTCGCTGTATCGATAGTTCCTATTGAGTTTCAGGAGATTAAGGACCACGAACTCGGCGAGTATCTCGGTGAGCTGGCCTTCGGCGAGATGGGCATGAGCGCCCAAGAGGGCGATTACGAGACCAGGGAAATCGAGGTTGAGAATGGCGAGGGTCTGGCTGTGATAGGTCAGAACGCTGATGGCGACTACTGTATCTGCGCCCTCTTCATCTGCGAGGAAAAGATGACTGGATGCTTCATGTTTGAGATTTTCCCAGAGGAGTACGCTGAGGCAGCTGGCATTATTCTCGGTTCTGTTTACTTCAAGTAGTAGATGGGACAGGATTTCCAGTTTTACAGGATAATGGGACGCGTTACCGATTCTGGAGCACAGCCTCTGGAATCGGTTTCTGTGCGTCTGCGCAGGGCTGGCGAAACCCATGAAACCGAGGTTTTGGCCGCCGACAGGACTTCGCCCCGCGGTGAATTTTATTTTGAGCTGAGTCTTAGGATGGGTTCCTATCTGAGATTGGAGGTGGAGGATCCATGCACCGAGCGTATTATGGATTACCGCGATTTCAGGATTTCCGACATGGAGGATGTTACGATTAATTTTGTATTGTGATCCCAATTACCGCGGGATTATTTGATTATATGGAGTGCCCAACGCCATATACAAAAAAATGATGAAAAAATTAGGGTTTGGTGCTATTGATGTGTTATTATGGTGTAAATAACTAATATTAATACCTAATAACATGAAAAGCAAATTTAAGAATCCCCTGTCCAGGTTTATTGTGGCGTTGCTTGGACTTTTGGGCTTTTTGACCGCCTGCGAATCGGCCGATCTCTACGGCTCACCTTACGCCAGTTTCAAACTTAATGGTACTGTATCAGACAAGGACCAAAAACCTATCTCCAATGCCCAAGTTTCGATTAGTAGTCCGCGTGGATATTCTTATGGAACTCAGCTGACACAATCCGACGGCACTTTCCTCTTTGAGGAACGCGATTCCTGGCCTGGAAACCAATTAGTAGTAGTAACCACCTGCGACGGATACCAGAAAGATTCCACCGTATTGGAGATGCAGTTTACCGGCAAGAAAAAGAAAGATGAATGGTACGCAGGACATTGCGACATCAGCTACAATCCTGTACTCCAGAAGATTGAGGAGCTGGAGGAAAAACAGAATAGCGAAAACAATAACTAATTGAAAAGAAAATAACATGAAAGAAAAATTATTTAATTTTTGGACCAAGTGCCTTGTGGCAATTCTTGGCCTTCTTGGTTTTGCCTGTGGCGACAAGGAGGATGGTGATGGTGGTTTGGTTTTACTCTATGGCTGTCCAACCGCCACATTCAAGGTGTCCGGCACTGTAACCGATCAGGACAGCAATCCTATTGCAAATGCTCAAGTAGTAGTAGCTGTCATTGAGGGAAGGACTGACACTTTGAAGACATCAGCTGATGGAAAATTCTCGGTGGATAAGGAAGATTGGCCAGGCATCCACCTATCAATTGTAACCTCATGCGAAGGATATTCCAAGGATTCTGTCAACTTTGAACCAATTTACAAGGGCGGTGACAACAGCTGGTACGAAGGACTCTGCGATACTACCTACAATCCTGTTCTCACCAAGCTTCCCGAACCAGAGAAGAACCAGAATACCGAAAACAACGACGAAAACTAATAATGGAACTATCTATAAAACAACGAATTGGATTGGAGCTTGAACGTATGCTCCGCAAGCAGGAGATCAAGGAGAAGAAACTCCGACAGCTCTTTTGGGAATGTACGCTAAGGTGCAATCTCAACTGCCGACACTGCGGAAGCTCGTGCCTGCCTCAGTCGGCCTTCAAGGATATGCCCAAGGAGGATTTCCTGAAGGTGATAGACAGCATTCTGCCCCATGTGGACAATCACCATACTCTCATAATCCTGACCGGCGGCGAGCCTCTTCTCCGCAAGGACATCGAGGAAGTAGGCCTGGAATTATACAAGCGCGAGTTTCCCTGGAGCGTGGTAAGCAACGGTATGCTGATGACAGAGCAGAAACTTACCGGACTTCTCCGCAGCGGACTCCGCGCCGCCACTATATCGCTGGACGGCAACGAGGCCGACCACAATTTCATGCGTCAGAACAAGGAGAGTTTCGCCCGCGCCTTCAATGCGATAAAGCTTCTCGGCCGTACCACCGACGTAAACTGGGACGTGGCCACCTGCGTAACTCCCAACAGCCTGAAAGGTCTCACCGAGCTCCGCGACAGATTGTGGGAAGTGGGAGTAAGAAACTGGCGAGTATTCACTGCGTTCCCAAATGGACGCGCCGGCGACAATCCTGACCTTCAGCTCAACAGCGAGCAATTCCACGAGCTGATGCACTTCATAGCCGAAAACCGACGCAGCGGTTACCATATCAGCTACAGCTGCGAAGGTTTTCTCGGTAGATACGAGGGCATTGTGCGCGACCATCTATTTGCCTGTCAGGCAGGTATTTCGGTGGGTGCCATCCTGAACGACGGCACCATTTCGTCATGCCCGGGCATCCGTGAGAAATACGCACAGGGAAATATCTACAAGGACGATTTCTGGGATGTGTGGACCAATGGATACAAGCCTCACCGCGACCGCGAATGGGCCCGCACCGGCAAATGCGCCGATTGCAGATTTTTCCGTTTCTGCGGCGGCAGCGGAATGCATCTCCGCAATGGCGACGGCAGCCTGATGCTCTGTCACATGGACCGTATTGCCGGAAAAAACTGATTCAGTTTTTCAACATTTTTTTTGTGTACTCTCAAAAAAAGTTGTATATTTGGAACGCTTAAAACTCTAATCAACTTTTCACTATTATGAGTACAGAAACATTACAGCCATACAAGGCAAGTTCCACTTTCGCCACGCCAGAAATTCTGCTTGATGCCCAGCAGGGTATTTTCAGATTTTCAGGAAGCTCGTATCCCGAGGATCCGCAGAAAGTTTATCTTCCTGTAATAGACTGGTTTACCAAATATGTGGAAAATCCATTGCCTTTAACTGTTGTTGAATTCAGCTATTCGTATTTCAGCACATCGAGCACTCAGCTGATATTCCTGCTTTTCAGAATGCTGGAGGAGCTTCATTCCAAGGGCTTTGCTGTAAAAGTATGCTGGCATTATTCGGCCGACAACGAGGAAATTCAGGAAAACGGCGAAGATTTTGCCGGTCTTTTCGACCTCCCATTCGAACTGATTGAGAAATAAATAGTTAATAAAAAATGGATTCAGAATTTACTTTTGTTCTGAATCCATTTTTTTTATTGTTAGCATCCTGAATTATTCCACATTGAAGTTGTATTGTCTGGCAGGGTATCTCACCTCATACGAGAACTGCACCTTCCTGCTCTCGTGGGGTTCGAGGTGGATTTTCCAGCTGAGACGGCCGTTCTGGGTGTTTACATCGGCACCGCCATTGTCGGTGAGAGTTATCTTGATGTCGGAATATTTGGCAATCGGATACTGGTCCTCGAGGTCCAGATCAACGGCAATATTCTTGTTGTTGCGGATTGTGGTCTCGAATGTCTTGGTAACCTTTCGGCTGCTTCCCACAATAGCCTTGTTGGTCTTCGAGTGTATTTCCTGACGGTCTATAGCAATCATCTTGTCGCTTCCGATTGATAGTTTCAGGGTATCATCGGAAAGGGTAGGAGCTATCTCGCCCTCGCCCTGATAGATGTTGTTGAAATAGATAGTAGCAGGACCTTTCAGCAACGAATACTGGTAAAGGTCAGGCACCTCGGCCATCAGGAAAACCTCCTTATTGAATCTTGGTGCTGAAGCGTAATTGTAATTTGCAGGTATTGTGTACGTTATCATCGACACGGCGTAATCCTGACCGTCGGCGGGAATCGTGTACGGAATCTGAATCTTGAACTCATTTACCGCAAGTGTGTTTTTTAGTTCGAGCGGAATATCGGCCTTAACCTTGGGAGCTGAGTTTGCAACACTTGATGCTGCTTTGGCATTGTCTCTGTTGCCGCGGTGTCTGCCTGATCCATAGCCTATTACAACAACTTCCTCTAGCACAACATCGTCTTCCTTCATGTAGATCTGCATTTTTTCGCCAGCGTCGGCTTCCTGATATTCGTAACCGATAAATGAGAAACAAACTTTGTTGTTGATGTTCTGCATTTTAACTTCGAAATTTCCGTCAATATCCGTAATG
>JAZUEG010000004.1:0-5794 GCA_045640025.1 Bacteroidales bacterium | reverse complement strand
GACAAGGACTTCTTCAAGGAGATTGGCGATCCTGATGCTGCCGACAAGGACATCAACTTCACCAGCAACCCATATTTTCAGGGTCTCTCTGTCGACAGGGACAATTTCAGCTGGAACGGTGAGACATGGGTGAAGGGCGAGCCTACTCCATCTTACGACGACGTGGAGCCCGAGGGCGACGGCCTTACCGGTGCCGACGGTTGGGAATTCGAGGAGCCCGGCGAGGATATTGCCACAGCCGTATTCAAGGTCTGCCACAATGGCGCCAGCTTGAAGAAACAGTGGGAAGAGGAAAAAACGGACTACTCCGAATACGGCGACAACGGTTCGTCAAGGAATGTACTCTACAACTATTCAGCCTCAACAAGCGTACAATACAGCCCTGAAGAGATGGAGGACCTCGCGGAATGTATGTATATGAACGAAGACGGCTCCGGAGACATCGACTACGAAACCATGATAGCCTGCTACAAGAACGATGGCGGATACTGGACGGTGCTCATCTACAACAGCGTTGATATGAACGGACGGAAGAGGTATCCCGAGATGAATTGCTACAAGTATCAGAACGGGAAACTTGATTGGGACGAGGCTCCTCTGATGACCACTGAGCTCAAGAAAATGCTGGATGACGACGACCTTACCCCATACTACTACGACGGTGCGCAGTTTATGCCGGCAATGGCCAAACTCCCAAGCACCGACAAGATAATCTATCTGAAGTGGAACGGCAAAAAATTCGTTCCCGAGATGACGGAAAACGACGACTACTAAAAAGAAGATTTTTGTGCAGAATTCACAAAAATTATTCTTAACTTTGCAACCTAATAAAAACAGAAAACTCAAAACTCGAATGTCATACTTAGACGAACTCAATGAGCCACAGCGTGCTGCCGTGGAATACATCGACGGTCCTGCCCTGGTGATAGCCGGAGCGGGATCGGGCAAGACACGCGTGCTCACATACAAGATAATGCACCTGTTGGAGGGTGGTGGCTACAGGCCATACAACATCCTGGCCATCACCTTCACCAACAAGGCCGCCCGCGAGATGAAGGAGCGTATCGCCCAGAAAATAGGCGAGGAGCGCGCCAAGCAGCTCTATATGGGTACATTCCACTCGATATTCATGCGAATACTCCGCAAGGAAATCTCGCACACGGGATATCAGAACAACTTCACAATCTACGACTCAGAAGACGCCAAGAAGGTGGTGAAGGGAATAATAAAGGACCTGAACCTCGACGACAAGCTCTACGACGTAAAGACCGTATATAGCAGGATATCAGCTGCCAAAAACGACCTGATAACTCCCGAAATGTACGAGGCTTCGCCAATGTATGCCGACGACGCCAATCAGAAGCGTTACAAGACGGCGCAGATATACAAGACCTACGTCCGCAAGTGCATGACCAGCAATGCCATGGACTTCGACGACCTGCTCCTCCAGACCCATCTGCTCTTCAAGAACAACCCCGACCTTATCCAGAAATACTCCAACCTCTTTAAGTACATCCTTGTGGATGAGTATCAGGATACCAACTCGGTGCAGTACAACATTGTAAGAGCCTTGGCGTCGGTGCATCACAAACTTTTCGTGGTGGGCGACGACGCACAGAGTATCTACGCATTCCGAGGCGCCAAAATCGAGAACATCCTCAACTTCAAGAAGGACTATCCCGAGGCGCAGATCTTCAAATTGGAGCAGAACTACCGAAGCACCAAGATGATAGTGAATGCAGCTAATACGGTAATCGCTCAAAACACCCGTCAGATGAAGAAGGAGACATTCTCCGAAAACGAGGACGGCGACAAGATACGCGTTATGGAGTCGGCAGCTGATAACGACGAGGCGTTCAAGATTGCAGCTGAAATATACAAGCAGGTAAACTCTTACGGAGCCAAATACTCCGATTTCGCGCTCCTATACCGAAGCCACAGCCAGTCGCGAAGCCTTGAGGAGAGCCTCCACAAGAGACAGATTCCATACAAGATTTTCGGCGGGCTCTCGTTCTACGAGCGCAAGGAAATCAAGGACCTGATAGCCTACTTCAAGCTCACCCAGAACGGCAACGACGATGAGGCATTCAAGCGCGTGGTCAATTACCCGAAGCGAGGCATCGGCGATACCACAATGGAGAAAATATCGGCTCTGAGCACTCAGAACGGCATAAGCATCTGGAACACAGTAACGAGAATCAAGGAATTTGACCCAAGCATATCGCCCAGGACGCTCAACGCACTTGGCCTTTTCATGAAGATGATATATCAGCTGAAACTCTTCACCGAGCAGGCCGACGCCTACAAGGCGGCTATGCAGATAGCGGCCACCAGCGGAATCTTCAAGGACCTGGAGGCCGACAAGACCGAGGAGGGAAAATCACGCTACGAAAACGCGATGGAACTTATGAACGGTATCAAACAGTTTGTGGAAAACCGTCAGAAAGACAATCTGACCTGCACATTAGCTGACTACCTTGAGGAAGTATCATTGATGACAGGCGACGAGCAGACCGACGAGCCCAATCAGGTATCGCTCCTGACGATCCACGCATCCAAGGGCCTGGAGTTCAAGAACGTATTCCTCTGCGGAGTAGAGGACGGACTATTCCCATCGCAGAAATCGGCCGAGAGCACAGCCCAGCTCGAGGAGGAGCGAAGGCTATTCTACGTGGCCGTAACCAGGGCTCAGAAACGCCTGATAATCAGCTACGCCAGAATGAGATTCAAGTACGGACAGCTTGCGCCAGCCCAGCCCAGCCGATTCATCAAGGAGATAGATACCAAGTATCTCGATTTCGGCGCAGGCGGCGAGTCTGGCTTCGAGGCCAGCAGAGACATCCCGTTCGCAGGACGTTTCCGCAAGACCTTCGCCGAGAACGACAGGAATCTTCAGGGAGGCGCACCGCAGTTCGGCTCGTCAGGCCCCAACAACGGAGCAGGCACATTCAAGAAATACGTGCCGGGAGCCAAGAAGTTCGGAAGCTTTGCCAAGCCCGACCTCAGCAAATTCCAGGAAGGCTGCATCGTAAACCACGACAAGTTTGGACAGGGTAAGGTTTTCAGCGTGGAGCAAAGCGACGACCCGAAAATCACAATCGATTTCATGAAGGTGGGCCGCAAGACCCTGCTCCTGAAATTCGCCGCACCAAGTTTGAAAATAGTACAATAATCAAAAATAATTACGAAATCCGAATTACGAATTACGAATGTACTTCATAAGAAATGAATTCGGATTTCGTAATTCGTAATTCGTAATTAATAATATGGAATACAATACATCACACACAGCAATGAGATTTCCGGAATACGGACGAAACATACAGCTGCTGATAAACTACGCAATAAACATCGAGGACCCTGTAGATCAGGAGAAATCCACCAAGGCCATCGTTAAGACCATGGGATTCCTGAATCCTCAGGTAAGGGAAAATCCCGACTACAACCACATCCTCTGGGACCACCTCTGCATAATGTCGGATTTCAAGCTGGCAAAATACTCTCCATTCGGCGCGCCCGAATGTGACCCTCTCAACAGCACCAAGCCTGAGCCCGTGGAGATAGACACCGTGCCTATGAAGTACCCGACCTTTGGCCGAATAATAGAGCACCTGATAGAGAAGTGCAAGACCATAGAGGATCCCGACCGCCGAAACGTGCTGATAGAGACCATCACAAACCACATGAAGAAATCATACGTAGTTTGGAACAAGGAGGACATCAACGACGAGGTTATCTTCAAGGTGCTGAAAGAGATCACCGAGGGCGAGCTGGAGGTTACCGACGAGGACCTCAAGCTCATAAACGCCCACGACTTCATGAAGGCCAAATACAAGCCTAATATGCAGAACAATTACCGCAGCCAGCAGAACAACCGCGGCAAATACTACAACAACAACCAGAACCGCAGGTATTACAAACAATAGAAAGAAATGGCATCATACGAGATTATTGGCGGCAATCCGCTGAACGGAACCATATATCCTCAGGGCGCCAAAAACGAGGCCTTGGAGGTAATCTGCGGCACCCTGCTCACCGAGGAGAAGGTCACAATCTCCAACATCCCCGAGATAAGCGACGTGCTAAACCTGATAGGCCTGCTCAAGGACTTGGGCGTGGAGGTGGGCCATCCTGAGAAAAACACCTTCACATTCCAGGCCAGCAAGGTAAACTTCGACTACCTGAAATCCGACTCGTTCCGCCAGAAGAGCAGCAAGCTCCGCGGATCGGTGATGATTGTAGGCCCGCTGCTCGCAAGGTTCGGCTACGCATACCTTCCCAAGCCCGGCGGCGACAAGATAGGACGCCGTCATCTCGACACACACTTCATAGGTCTCAAAATGTTGGGCGCTGAGTTCAACTTCGATACCGAGGAATCATCGTACACCATCAACGGCAAAAACCTGAAAGGCACATACATCCTCCTGGAGGAGGCCTCGGTGACAGGCACCGCCAACATCGTGATGGCCGCTGTGCTTGCCAAGGGCGAGACCACGATATTCAACGCCGCCTGCGAGCCATACATCTGTCAGCTCTGCACCATGCTCAACAACATGGGAGCCAACGTCAATGGCGTGGGCAGCAACCTGCTCAAGATCACCGGAGTAGATAAGCTCCACGGCGCCGCTCACCGCTGTCTGCCCGATATGATAGAGATAGGCAGCTTCATAGGCATGGCGGCACTTACGGGATCCAACCTCCGCATCAAGGACTGCCGCGTGGATCAGCTCGGCCTTATCCCGAGGGCGTTCCAGAAACTTGGAATCAGGCTCCAGATAGATGGCGACGACATCGTGATCCCCGCCCAGGAGCACTACGAGATAGAATCCTACATCGACGGCAGCATACTCACCATAGCCGACGCGCCATGGCCGGGCATCACGCCTGACCTACTGAGCGTGTTGCTCGTGGTGGCCACTCAGGCCAAGGGCAGCGTGCTCATACATCAGAAAATGTTTGAGAGCAGGCTCTTCTTCGTGGATAAGCTCATCGACATGGGCGCGCAGATAATACTCTGCGACCCTCACCGCGCCACCGTGATAGGCCTCGACCACAAGTTCCAGCTGAAGCCCACCAACATGATCTCGCCCGATATCAGGGCCGGCGTGGCGCTCCTCATCGCGGCGCTGTCGGCCCCGGGAAAATCCACCATCCACAACATAGAGCAGATAGACCGCGGATACGAGGACCTCGACACAAGACTCAAGGCTCTCGGCGCCAGAATCTCGCGCAGAGATTAGTCCACATAAAAATAATGCCTTCAGCTGATAGCATATATTATGTACGCTATCAGCTGGAGGCATTTTTTTGTTTTTATATCAGCTGATACAAAAACTAAATCTTCTTCATAAACTGCTGAACTATAACGAACTGAAACTTAGCCGAGATGGCGTAGAGTGCGGTTTCCTTGGTGACTCCGCCGGCGGCCATGTAGCCCAGGAGTGTGTTCCATTCGGCCTCGGTGTAGTTGTCGAGAAGCTTTTTGAGCTCGCCGTAATATTCCGTAATGGATGATGTGTAATATACCGACATCACCTTGGAGCTTACGGCGTAAAAACCGTGCGACTTGTTGCCGTCGGGGAGCTCCACCTGTTCGAGGCCGGCCACCGTGTAGCCCCATGAGAGCTGTGGCGGCACGGTGAATGCTACTCCGTAATTTGGCTCGTTTTCGCGCGATATCATGCGCAGGTCATTGATTCTGAGTCCGCCGTTTACCCATACGCTGTTGGTGGTGTTTGGGGTTACCTCCACGGTGCCGATAGGGTATGTAACCTTGATGGGCAGCAGCGTGCCG
>JAZUEG010000003.1:0-4703 GCA_045640025.1 Bacteroidales bacterium | reverse complement strand
CTATGAATGCCGATGTGAATACCACAAGCTCGCCCGCTCCGGGTATGTACATGATATTGAGGTACTGCGAGAACACCACATTGCCCGATACGTAGGCAAATACCAGAAGGGTGATGCCCGATATGGAGGATGTTCCCGCCGCCAGTCCATCTAGTCCGTCGGTGATGTTGGCTCCGTTGCTCACGGCCGTGATGATGAAGGTAACCACCAGGATGAATACCAGGCCGATGGCCCAGCCGTACTTGTCGGGATCCAGAAACCAGAGTATCTTGGCGTAATCGAACTCGTTGTTCTTGAGGAACGGCACGGTGGTTTTCAGGGTCTTGACATCGGTGCATCCCACGGCGGGCGAATCGATGGGCTGTGTATCGGCCTCCAGCATCTGGGTGACATCCGATGTGTTTACCCTCACGTTTTCCCTTACCACGATATCGGGGCTCAGGTATATGGCCAGGCCTATCACTACGCCCAGGAATATCTGACCGGCGAGCTTCTTGCGGCTCGACAGGCCGTCTTTGTTTTTCTTGAATATCTTGATGTAATCATCCATAAAGCCGAGAAAACCCAGCCACAATGTGGTGAATATCAGCAATATCACATAGATATTGTGCAGCTGGCAGAGCAGCAGCACCGGCACCAGTATGGCGGCTATTATGATGATGCCTCCCATGGTGGGAGTGCCGGCCTTCTGGTTTTGGCCATCAAGATACAATGTGCGCACGCTCTCGCCTATCTGATGACGGCGGAGCAGATTGATCATGTATTTGCCGAATATCATGGTCACCAGCAGTGATATGATAATGGCCATGGCCGAGCGGAACGAGATATAGCTGAAGAGCCTCGCGCCCGGAAAATCGAACTTCTCTAAATAGTTGAAAAGATAATATAGCATCTCTTGTGTTGGTAATTTTTGTATTAGTTTCCTTGCTGTGCAAGGAGAATTCCGCGTACGGTCTCCTTGTCGTCGAAATGGTGTTTTACTCCGTTGATCTCCTGATAGTCTTCGTGGCCCTTGCCGGCTATCAGTATTATATCGCCCTGGCGCGCCATCATGCAGGCGGTCTGTATGGCCGATTTTCTATCGCTGATGCGCAGTACATACGGCATGTCGTCGGGCTTGAGTCCGGCCATCATCTCGTCGAGTATCGATTCGGGATTCTCGGTGCGGGGATTGTCGGATGTGAGGATCACCTTGTCGGAATGGCGCACCGCTATCTGCGCCATGATGGGGCGCTTGCTGCGGTCGCGGTCGCCGCCGCATCCGCATATCGTTATCAGCTCCTGCTTGCGGCACATGTCCTGACGGATCTGGTTGATGGTGGTGAGCACATTCTCGAGGGCGTCGGGCGTGTGGGCGTAATCCACAATGGCCGACTTGCCGCCTATGTTCACGATATCGAAACGGCCCTTCACCGAATGGAGACCGCTGAGCTGTGTGAGCACGTTGTCGGGGTCCTGTCCGAGCAGCACTGCCGAGCTGTATACAGCTAATACATTGTATGCGTTGAACCTTCCTGGCAGGAATGTCCACATCTCCTTGCCGCAGATATTGAGGAGCATTCCCTCAAGGCCGCACTCCAGGATGCTTACGTTGAAGTCGTTGAATCCGTGGAGTCCGTAGGTCATTATCTGCGACTTGCTGTTCTGAACCATCACACGGCCGTTTTTGTCGTCGGTGTTGATGAGCGAATAGCTGTCGGAGGGCAGATTGTCGAAAAACATCTTCTTGGCCCTGATGTATTCCTGGAATGTCTTGTGGTAATCCAGGTGGTCGAGGGTGATATTGGAGAATATTCCGAGTCGGAACCTGAGTCCCGAGATTCGCTTCTGCACTATGGAATGTGAGCTTACCTCCATGAAACAGTACTGGCATCCGGCCTCCACCATCTCGGCCATCAGCCTGTTGATGGTGATGGAATCGGGAGTGGTCTGCTTGGCCGGGTATACGGTGTCGTCCACGTAGTTTTCTACGGTGGATAGCAGTCCGGCCTTGTAGCCGAGGCTCTTGAAGAGCTTGTAGAGCAGGGTTGCGGTGGTGGTTTTGCCGTTGGTGCCTGTTACTCCGGCAAGGCTGAGCTTCTCGGAAGGGTATCCGTAGAATGCCGACGCTATCTTGCCAAGTGAATCCACCGTATCAGCCAACAATACAAATGTGATATCAGCTGGCATATCCTCGGGGAAACGCTCGCAGACTACCGCGGCCACGCCCTTGGCTACCACATCCGCTATATAATCGTGGCCATCCGCCTTGGTGCCCTTAACAGCTACAAAGAGGGTGGACTCATCTACATTGCGGGAGTCGGAGGTAAGCCTGCTGATATCTATATCCAGACTGCCCCGGCTATCCAATACCGTAATGCGCTCTAATATATCTGAAAGTTTCATAACAATCTATTTTTTTTAGTTTCTTATCCCAATTCGAGTATTATGGTCATGCCGTCCTTCACTGTGGTGGATGGCGGTATCGACTGTTTCTTGACAACTCCACGGCCTACTACACGGACATTGATGCCGCGGTTGCGCAGGATGTACATTGCATCGCGCAGGCCCATGTTCTTGACATCAGGCACCACATGCACACTGGTAGCTAATGGCTCGAGCCTGATGGCGCCGTTGCTTACCGACGGAGTAACATACGGAGTCTGAGAGGCTTCCACGTTGGTAAGGTTGATATTGAACATGGAGCAGAGACGGTCGAGTATCTCGCGGTCGCCGGATTTTATCTGCGGCACATTGTCCTTGAGGTTCTCGTACTGCATGAGGTCGAAGTTTTTGCCGTTGTGGAGCTCGCGGTCCTGCGAATAGAGCTTATCAGCTATATCCTTGAAAACCGGGCAGGCCACCGAGCTGGCGTAATATGATCCCTGTGTGGGGGCCGTAACAACCACTATGCATGAATACTTGGGCTTGTCGGTGGGGAAATATCCGGCAAACGATGCCATGTATACCTTTCCTTTGGCGCCCTCGTATCCAGTATTTCCCTGGGCTATCTGGGCAGTGCCGGTTTTGCCGGCTATGCCGTAGAGCGGATTCTTGAGCGATGATGCGGTTCCATTGTCCACCACCGACTTGAGCAGTATCTGAACCTTCTCGAGGGTCTCCTGGCTGCAGATGGCCGACTTGAGCACCACGGGCTTGGTCTTGTCTACCACCTCGCCGTGCGACCTTACTTCCTCCAGCAGATACGGTTTCATCATCTTGCCGCCATTAGCTATGGCATTGTAGAATGTAAGTATCTGCAATGGTGTGAGCTGCACCTCGTATCCATACGACATAACTGCAATGGAAGCCACCGACCAGCCCTGATCCTTGGATGATCGGATAAATGGCTGAGCCTCGCCTATGAGGTCGATGCCCGAGGGCTTGTCGAGACGGAGGTTGCAGAGGCGCGATATGAAATGGTCTCTGTTGTTCTCGAATGCCGATGTTATCAGCTTCGACATGCCCACATTGGACGAATGCTCCACAATCTCCTTGATGGATACACGGCCCTTGAGCGGATGATCGTCCTTGATCTTGTGGCCGCCGTATACAAACAGGCCGTCGGTGCCCACGTCTATGGAATCGTATATGCTGGCTCCGGTCTCCTCGAGATATGCCATGATGGCCGGAATCTTGAAAGTGGAGCCCGGCTCGGCCGCCATTGTGATGGCCTTGTTCTCGCTCTCGGAGTATACCCCGTTGTCGTCGCGCGAGAGGTTGGCTATGGCCCTTATTCGTCCGGTGGAAACCTCCATTACTATGGCAATGCCGTTTTCGGCATTATGGGCGGCGAGTTTCTTGCGGAGGCTCTTCTCCACTATGTCCTGGAGGTTTACATCTATGGTGGAAACCACGTCCATGCCGTCCACCGGCTCCACATCCGAATACGAGTTCATGGGATACATCTCGCCCGACGAGAGTCGTTTCATGAGCTTGGTGCCCTTGGAACCTGCCAGCTTGTCGTCGTAGGCGGCCTCCATGCCCACTACTCCATGGCCATCGCGGATGTAGCCCAGAGAGCGCGATGCCAGCGACTTATGCGGCTGATTGCGCACCCATTTCTGCTCAGATATAAAACCGCTCTTGCCGCGCCCGTTGATGAATATCGGAAACTTGCGCATGGTGGTGAGCTGAGACAGTGTAACACCATTGCGCACAAGGAAATATTTGGATTTCTTGGTGAATGCCTCCCTGAACCGCTTGGAGTATGCCTCTGCCGTGGTATCGCCGAAGAGGCTCTGCATGCAGCGGGCCAGCGAATCCACGTTTCGGTAAAAGAGCGAATCGGTGAGCCCCTTTACCGAGAGGTCCCAGTGTACCGAATACATAGGCATGGATGTAGCTAATATGCGTCCGTCGTAGGCGCATATATCGCCGCGGAATGGCTCCACGTCTATGGTCTTGATGGTGGCGATGCGGTCTTTCCACGAGTCGTCGGACTGCAATACGAGTATGCGTATCAGCACCGAGAGCATGGCAATGGCCACCAGCACAAAAACCACAAACAGCCATGTCATGATATTTTTCTTAGTAACATCTGCTGCCATAGTCAGTTCATTTTTTTGTATTCGTCCTCAAAATCGTTGAAGTCGTTCACGTAGTCGCGCTTGGGCACATCCAGCATCTCCTCCACAAGCGAGTCTTCGCGCTCAAACTTGTCGATAACGAAATACATGGGCGGCACGTGCTGCACGTGGACGGCGACGTCGCCGCCGTCGGCG
>JAZUEG010000002.1:0-6400 GCA_045640025.1 Bacteroidales bacterium | reverse complement strand
CCGGCGGTGTGGATGCCAACGCCCTCCACAAGCCAAAGAGATTTTTCGGTGCGGCACGTAATATTGAAAACGGCGGATCGCTCACCATTATAGCCACAGCCCTCACCGACACCGGTTCAAGGATGGACGAGGTGATTTTCGAGGAGTTCAAGGGCACCGGCAATATGGAGCTTCAGCTCGACAGAAAACTCGCCAACAAGCGTATTTTCCCTGCCGTGGATATCAACCTCTCATCCACACGCCGCGACGACAAGCTCGTAAACAAGGAAATGCTCGATATTATCTGGGAACTCCGCAAAAAACAGCTCAGCGAGCGCAACTCCGTGGAGGCCATGCAGTATCTCCTGAAGGTAATGGAGGGAACTCCAAACAACGAGCTGTTCCTCTATCAGATGCAGAAATCTCTCAGCGAGGACGAGAATGTGGAAAACAACACATTCTATTCGAACCACGCCGAGCCCAATGAGAGACAGCGCCGACTGAGAGCAAGACGTCAGCGCGAGGACGACGACGACGATTACGACCAGTACAACAATTACCAGCAGTACAACAGAAACCGCGACGACGAAGACGAATAAAATAGAAAAAGAGGCTGTCTCAGAAAAAAATCTCGAGACAGCCTCTTTTGTTTTTCCTTACATAGTTCCCAGCATCTCGTTGCCGAGTGGCTTTAGCTCGCCGGGATCGAAATCCTCCCACTTATCGGTGCCCTGACTGTCGTCGGTGTGGAATGTATCGAAGCTGATGGTCTGAACCTTGCCGGTGGAATAATTCATCGAGACCTTCAGTCCGGCGCCATTGTCGGTGCGCGATACCTCGCTCGAATATCCTATCTTGTAGATTCCGCCGTTCTGATAGCGGAAAACAAAAACCTCGTCAGTAACCTCAAGGCTCTCTGCATTTTCCGACGAGCGCGAATGTGTGCGTATGGTTCCTCGGCGTGTAATCTGAGCCTCAAATTTCACACTCTTGCCCGCGCTGTATGGCACAATGGAATCATATCTGCGGTATAGATTGTACCGGCCCGATTCGCCGCCGAGATATACAGCTAATACGGGTGCCTGTTCCTTCCAGAAATCGTCAGAATCGAGACTGATATTTTCGGGATCGGGACTCGGATACGCCACAATCAGCAGGTCGGCATGGCCGTCGCGGTTGATATCGCCACGGCTCTCTGCAAAAGTCCATCCCATGGGAACAAGATCCTTGACCTTGTAGCCGTTTTTCCTGAAAGTCTGCGCATCGGCCGTGGCCGCTATTCCCGTAAGAATACATACCGCGAGAAAAAATCTTCTAATAATATTCATGCTGTTTATATTATACAGTGTTTTCTTGAATAATGGGGATTAGATTTTTTCAGTCGTCATCCTCTTCCTTGATTGCATACAAGTCGCGGAACGACTGGAACTTGCCGTTGATTTCGTCCATGATTTCATTATGGTTGCTGCTCTTAGGCAATGTTGGTTCCCCATAGTGGATTACGGCATTGTATGGCAATGGCACCATAGATCCCTTGGGCATCGATTTGCCCATGCCTGTCATGAAAACTGGCACGTATTTCAATCCGGGACGTTTTTCCAAAAGACGCCCTATTCCCGATTTCAGTTTCGCCATCTGCTCCGGCAATCCACGCGTACCCTCTGGAAATAGAATCAGGGAATAGCCTTCGTCTATAGCCTCCGCCATAGCCTGAATGGGGTCATATTCGGAATGCACGGCAGCTCTCTTGCGCTTTACCAATAGCGTGTTGATAAAGTATCTGCTAAACCATGCCTTCAGCTTAGTATTGCCCCAATAGTCCTCAGCAGCCACGGGACGCACCTTTGGCAATACGCTGGCAGGCAGCGATGCCAACAGACCTATTGTGTCGAGATGGCTGTTGTGGTTTGCTATTATCACAAACTGATTCTCGTCCTTCAGGAAGGAGCAGTCCTTGTATCTGACTCCCACAAAGAAACACAGGAAAAATCTGAAGAAGCCACTGTATATGACCTTCAGCAATATGGATTGCAAGAATTTGGTTTTCATACTCTACATGTGTGGGAAAGACAAGTAATACACCAAGTGGAAAAACACTGGCGCAGTGTACGACAGCGAGTCGATGCGGTCGAAAATACCGCCGTGACCGGGAATCACATCGCCCATATCCTTGATACCTTTGTCGCGCTTGATGGCTGACAGCACAACATCACCAAAGAATCCCGAGAAACCTACCATAAAGCTTACGAAGAGCGCATAGCCTTCTGTAAGTGGAGTGAGGAACCTCATAAAATATCCGATGATTGTGGTGCTGATAACTCCGCCAACAAATCCCTCCCAAGTCTTGTTGGGACTTACCTTGGGCAGGATCTTGTGCTTGCCCCAAAGCTTGCCCCATACAAACTGCATAACGTCGTTAAGCTCAGTCAACACCACTATAAAGAGCAGCAAGCCACGACCTCCGGCTGTGAAAGGCACCGCACCTTTGCTGATATCAGGCTCCTGCATCGAAAGCAGGTATGCAAGGTGGCTGATACCGAATACAGAGAGCATCAGAGTCCACTGAAGCATGGCCATCGATTTGGTGATGCGGTGGGTGTCCTCCTTGATAACGAGGATTATCGGCAGCACCAGAAACATGATTACGGGTATCAGGATTATGAACCAGCCATACCAGCCAATGTATGCCAGATAATACTGGATGGGAATACAGGCAATAGCGAGTAGCAGCGCGCCCCTGTCGGAATCGCGGAATCCAAGTACGGAATACAGCTCTCGGAATGCGAAAAACGACAGCAATCCAAGGGCACAGTAAGAGAGCTCGTTGCTGATGAAGCAGGCGGAAAAGAAAATTCCGCACATTATCCACCACGACTTGGTTCGGGAGATAATCTCGCCTATCTTGGCTTCAGGCTTCAGGTACCGTACTATTGCCAGGCCAACGCTGACGACAACAAGCACTGCAATTATGATGCAGGCTACTTTTATAACATCATCGCTGACATTTGTGAAAAACATACTTAACAATTTCATTTCTTATCAACGTGAGTTATTAGATACAAACGGTAGATCAATGTGATGGCCACACCAATGTTCATAATTGCAAGAGCCACAAGGAATACAATGCTGTCGTATCCCGAGCATGAGACAAATGCCGCCACCAACGATGCCGCAGAGAGCAACGCCATACGGTGCGACTTAGCCAACGGGCCATTGAAGAAGTGTCTCTGGGTCTTGAAGGCGCCCATCCAGCGGAAATATGCTGTCATAACAGCAAGCACTGCGGCCAGCCATCCAAGCTCCACACCTATGCCTCCGGCCACGTATCCGGCGGGAACGATGAGCAGTACATCATCGAAACGGTCTGGTATGTCATTGTAGAGGTCGCCGTTGGGACCACCCTTGCCGCCTTCCACGGCCACCATTCCGTCAAAGAGATTGCAAAGCAGACGGAGGCCGATACATACCGAAAACAAAATGTACGCGGCGCATTTATTAAATCCGAAATAAATGGAGCTCAATAATATAGCACATCCCGCTACCGAGAAAAATATGCTCATTATTGATATATGATTGGGCTTGGCTCCCCAGTCTGTAAGCTTGCGGGCAATAGTCTTCGCCCAGTTAGTGTCTCTTGAAGCAATCTCGCGGCGTCCGTCGGTTCCCTGCTTCTTATTTTCTACTTTTTTCATAATGTGATGTGTTTATTAATTAATGTATAGTAATGAATTAAAATGTGTGTTTCTTTATTAGTTGCTGATATATTTTAGAAATGAAGAAAATATTAACTTTTTTATATAACAAAAACAAAGGGCTGCCTCAATTTTTGAGAAAGCCCCTTGCATATTTTCAAGCTTAATTCCTCATGAATTACTTTCCGTATTTAGATTTCAGGTCGGCGAAATGCTTCATGAAATCGCCGCCGAATTTCTCGTTGCACTCCTTTACAAGCGAAGCCTTTCTGTTGTGATAAGTCATGTATCCTGTAAAGAAAGTATTGTTCACATCCTTCAGGCGGTGCTTCTTCATCATTTCGGGATTCATGATATTGAGAGGCAGGCTGTCCACCTCGTTGATTATGCGGTTGATGGCCTGTTCTTTCAATTTGTCCTTCTCGCTGTCAGATAGTTTCAGGAACGATTCTGTGGTATATAGCGAATCGAGCGAATGGGCACCACGGATGAAATGCTGGGCAAGTATCTCGCCATCAGCTATAAAGGCATTGTACCTCAACACATATTCCGACGAGTCGCCGTACTTTGAGGTCAGGTAATACCTTGTACCGTATTCGCCCACATAGTCAGCAATATTCTCGTTGAGCTCCGAATCGTCTTTCACGAAAATCGTGGAATGTGTAAGCTCGTGGATTATCAGCTCTGACAGGCCGCCTTCCCTGCGCCTCAGCATGCTCGACAGCACCGGGTCGGTAAACCATCCCATTGTGCTCCAGCCGCTTGGATTGGCAATGCGGACATCGTAGCCCTCCTCCTCAAGACTGCTGGCCTCCTTTTGGGCATCCTCCTCGTCGAAGAAACCCTTGTAAGGGAGCTTGCCCACGATAGGGAATTTCCAGAGATATTTCTTGATTCTGTATTTCTCGCAGGCCTGCACTACGTATGCGGCTGGTTTTCCGCCAAGGTCGTATACAGAATTGTAATTCTTGGAATCCTTCATGCCAAGGCTGTCGATGGCAAACCTGCGGATATCCTTGATGAGCAAGAGCTTGGTTTTCAGCGAGTCGGGATACTCGGGATCCTCCAGCAGCTCGTCGATGGGCACAGCGCCGTGGGCTATTCTCAGCTGGCCGATACCCTGCTTGATACCATAAGCAATAATTCTGCAATTGCACAGCAGCACAATTACAAGCACCAAAACAGATCCAAGAAGAATCTTGGCTCTAAGTTTCATGGATTTTATTTTCTCAACAAATTTTTTCCACATATTAAAAACAGTTTTTGTTGGCAAAGATAGAAAAAAAATATTATTTTCGTTACCTTTGCGGTCAAAATTAGTAAAACAATGCAAAAAATAAAATCCACATACCAGAGCCGCATCGATGAATACGGCGCCATGGCGGCCAGATACAAGACCAAAGTACGCAACTCCAACATAATGAGAGGAGTAGCATTTATCAGCGGAGCTGTTATGGCCATAGTGGCGGTCAATTATTCGCTCATGGCCATGAGCATCATAATAGCCGTATCGATGCTGGTATTTCTGTATTCCATCAATAAAAACAACGAGTATCAGCAGCTGAAAACCTATTACGATACAATGCTGAAAATCAACCAGAACGAGCTGAAATCCATTCAGGGCGACAATTCGGGTTTCGACGGCGGAAACGATTTCATGGACAGCAACCACAGTTTTGCCTACGATCTCGATATCATGGGCAACAATTCGATTTTCCAGAAAATCAACAGAACCGTCACCACCGGCGGACGCAGGATACTTGCCGATAAGTTTCTGAATCCGTCCACCGACATCAGCGAGATTCTCGAGATTCAGCAGAACTCTAAACTCTTTGTGGATGAGCTTGATGCGCGTCAGAATTTCATGGCCGAGGGAATGATAAACGAAAGTGCGCCATCAGCTGAAAAAATAAACAACATAAGCGTAGACCAGTACCATTTCACCAACTCAAAAATCTGGCTCATCGTAGCGATATTGCTTACTGTGAGCACATTAGCTGCCATTGTATTAGCTAATACAGAAATAATATCGCCCTACTGGGGGCTCCTGATGTACCTGGTACAGATGTCGGTTTTTGCAGCTAATGGCAAAAAAACGTCGGCGCTCCAAGACAGCATCGGCAATTACAGCCAGATAATCAGGAAATACGGAAAACTTTTCGACATAATAGAGAGAACCGAGCCCAAACCGCTGAAATACAATTTCATAAGCGGCAACCGGATAAGCGGCGCGCTCAAGGAGCTCCACAGCATAGCCGCCATGTACGAGCAAAGGCACAATCTCATGATTTTGATTTTTGGACAGGGAATCATCAGCTACGATATCTTCCTGAATATCAGATACGAGAAATGGCTGATGAAATATTCGGGCGAGTCGCAGAAATGGTTTGAGACAGTGCACGACTACGATTTCATGTTCAGCCTGGCCAACCTGAAATACAACAATCCCGGCTACTGCTACCCTACCCCGGTGGAAGGCCGTTTTATCCTGAACGCCGACAATGCCGGACATCCGCTCATAGACCCCGAAAAATGCGTGAGAAACGACATCAGATTCTCCAACTGCAATTTTCTCACCATACTTACGGGCGCCAACATGGCCGGCAAGAGCACTTATCTGCGCACCATAGGCGTAAATCTGATACTTGCACAGATAGGCGCGCCCGTATGCGCCGAGAGTTTCAGGTTCTCGCCCACCAGGATAATGACCAGCATCCGCACCACCGACT
>JAZUEG010000001.1:0-20291 GCA_045640025.1 Bacteroidales bacterium | reverse complement strand
AGACCATTAGAAGCCATCTCACGGAACTGAATGCGGCTGATACCGAAAAGTCTCATGTAGCCTCTTGGTCTGCCAGTGAGCTGACAACGGTTGTGAAGTCTGATAGGATTAGAGTTTCTAGGGAGCTTCTGCAAAGCTACGTAGTCACCGGCCTCCTTAAGAGCTGCTCTCTTAGCGGCGTATTTAGCGATAAGTTTTGCACGCTTTACCTCGCGTGCCTTCATTGATTCTTTTGCCATTTTTGATTATTACTTTTTGAATGGTAAACCAAAGTTCTGCAATAATTTGAAACCTTCCTCGTCAGTCTGGGCTGTGGTTACAAATGTAATGTTCATACCCTGAATCTTGGAAACCTTGTCGATATCAATCTCAGGGAAGATGATCTGCTCCTTAATACCGAGGGTATAATTGCCTCTACCATCAAACTTACCATTGATACCGTTGAAGTCGCGGATACGTGGAAGAGAAATAGCAATAAGTCTCTCGAGGAACTCGTACATACGATCACGACGGAGAGTAACCATAACACCGATTGGCATACCCTTTCTCAAACGGAAGTTCGAGATATCCTTTCTAGAGAGAGTAGGAACTGGCTTCTGACCAGAAATAGCAGTAATCTCAGCCAATGAGTTGTCAACCAACTTCTTGTCGGCGGTAGCGTCGCCAATACCCTGATTGATGATAATCTTTGTCAACTTTGGGCACTGCATGATGCTCTTATAGCCGAACTCCTTCATAAGAGCAGGAATGATTTCTGCCTTATACTTTGTCTTTAAAGATGGTACGTATTGCATTTTACTTTATCTCCTCTTTGTTTTTAGATTTTTTTGAATAGCGTACTATCTTGGCGTCCTTGCCTTCGCCCACGATCTTGCGACCGATACGGGTAGGCTTGTTGGTCTCAGGGCAAATCACCATCAAGTTAGAGATGTGAATAGGAGCCTCTTTCTTCACAATGCCGCCTTCTGTGTTCTGAGCAGAAGGCTTAGTTGCTTTAGAAACCATGTTGACACCCTCAACAATAGCACGATTTTTCTTTACGAGAACCTCAAGTACTGTACCCTTCTGACCCTTGAAGTCACCAGAGTTAACAATAACTGTGTCTCCCTTTTTAATGTGCAGTTTCATTTGTTCTTTAACTACTAAATTAGAATTACAAAACTTCTGGAGCCAGAGAAACAATCTTCATGTAGTTGGCGCGAAGCTCGCGAGCAACAGGTCCGAAGATACGGGTACCTCTGAGTTCTCCCTGATTGTTAAGCAGAACTACGGCATTGTCATCAAAACGGATGTACGAACCGTCAGCTCTACGGATTTCCTTACTTGTGCGTACGACAACTGCCTTTGATACTGTACCCTTCTTGATATCACCTGAAGGGATTGCGCTCTTAACAGTTACGACCACCTTGTCGCCAACAGAGGCGTATCTGCGTCCTGTGCCGCCGAGGACACGAATACACAGAACTTCTTTTGCGCCGCTGTTGTCAGCTACAGTCATTCTAGATTCTTGCTGTATCATAATAAATTAAAACTATTTAGCTTTTTCTACGATTTCTACCAATCTCCAGTTTTTGCGCTTGCTCAATGGGCGAGTCTCCATGATGCGAACTGTATCGCCGATGTTGCACTCGTTGTTCTCATCATGAGCAATAAACTTCTTGGTACGTTTGATGAACTTACCGTACTTAGGATGTTTCATCTTGCGCATAACCTCAACAACGATAGACTTCTGCATTTTATTGCTTACTACCACGCCGATACGTTCCTTTCTAAAGTTACGCACTTCTACTTTAACTTCTTCCATTATGAATCAATTATTGAGCGTTATTAATTTCTCTGCTACGTTTCTCTGTCATCAACTTAGCAATGTATTTTCTTTTGTCGCGTATCTGAATTGGACTCTCAAGAGGAGTGATAGCGTGATTGATCTGCATCTTGGTGTACTCAAGACGTGCAGCTGCGAGCTTCTCATCCAACTCTGCGGTAGTCAATTCTTTGATTTCCTTATTCAATACTGAACTTTTCATTACTCGTTATCTAAAGGATTAACATAATCGCGTCTTACGACGAACTTTGTCTTGATTGGGAGCTTCTGAGCTGCCAGACGGAAAGCCTCCTTGGCAATCTCGAATGGAACACCGTCGGCCTCAAACATTATACGGCCTGGGGTTACTGGGGCAACGAAGTACTCAGGCTGACCCTTACCCTTACCCATTCGAACCTCAGCAGGCTTCTTTGTGATAGGCTTGTCAGGGAAGATACGGATCCAAATCTGACCCTCACGCTGCATCTTACGTGAGATAGCCTGACGGGCTGCTTCTATCTGACGACCGGTAATCCAGAAATTCTCCAAAGCCTTCAATGCGAAAGTACCGAAAGCGATCTCATGACCTCTCTGGGCGAGACCTCTCATACGGCCTTTTTGCATCTTTCTGAACTTAGTCTTTTTTGGCTGTAACATTTTGTTTTAATTTTTAATAATTTACAAACTACTTCTGTCTTCTTGACTTGTTGAAATTGCCTTTCTTCTGTGACTTGACAGCAACGTTGTTGGTAAGATCTCTCTTGCCGTAAACCTCGCCCTTGCAAATCCATACCTTGATACCAACGCAACCAACCTTTGTATTAGCAACTGCGAGAGCGTAATCGATATCAGCTCTAAGTGTGTGCAAAGGAATTCTGCCCTCCTTGAAAGCCTCGGTACGTGCCATCTCGGCACCGTTGAGACGTCCTGAGATAACAACCTTGATACCCTCAGCACCCTGCTTCATTGTGCCTGTTACAGCACCCTTGATAACGCGTCTGTAAGCAATCTTGCCCTCAATCTGACGAGCGATGTTGTTTGCAACAATTACAGCGTCAAGCTCCTGACGCTTGATCTCGAGGATATTGATCTGAACATCCTTCTTTGTTATGTTCTTCAACTCTTCCTTGATCTTGTCAACCTCCTGGCCGCCCTTGCCGATGATGATACCTGGACGAGCAGTGTTTACTGTGACAGTGATAACCTTGAGAGTTCTCTGTATAATAATCTTGGAAATGCTAGCCTTAGCGAGACGTACATTGAGATACTTGCGGATCTTGTCATCCTCAACTATCTTGTCAGAGTAGTTATTGATATCATACCACTCTGAATCCCAACCTCTGATGATTCCAAGTCGGTTACTAATTGGATTAGTTTTCTGTCCCATTATTTTTTTTAATTTTCTTTATTACCTAATACGATAGTAACATGATTTGATCTCTTTCTGATGCGGTAAGCACGGCCCTGTGGAGCTGGACGAAGTCTCTTCAACATTCTAGCACCGTCAACCTTTACTTCCTTAACGATCAGTTCTGCGTCCTCTGGACGAACGCCTTCGTTCTTCTTACCCCAGTTTGCAAGTGCAGAGAGCAAAAGTTTTCTCAACTTTATTGCTGCCTCCTGAGGAGAGTACTGCAAAATATCCAAGGCCTTGGTAACATCCTGGTTTCTGATCAAACCTGCTACAAGACGCATCTTTCTAGGAGAGGTTGGATTGTTTCTCAAAACAGCAAAAGCCATGTTCTTCTTCTGCTCCTTCAATCTTTCCGCTCTTACTTTTTTCTTGGTTCTTTTAACCTTTGTTTCTTCAGCCATTTTTGTATATGTTGATTTAAATGGTCTCTAATAATTATTTCTTCTTACCACCGTGACCTCTAAAGATACGGGTCGGTGCAAATTCACCTAACTTGTGTCCTACCATGTTCTCGGTAACGTAAACAGGGATAAACTTGTTTCCGTTGTGGAGGGCAATTGTATGTCCTACAAAGTCAGGAGAAATAATAGAGGCTCTTGCCCACGATTTGATAACTGACTTCTTGCCTGACTCATTCATGGCAAGAACTTTCTTCTCGAGTTTGTAATCGATGAAAGGGCCTTTTTTAATTGAACGACTCATAATTAATATGCATTAAATTGTTACTTCTTTCTTCTTTCAATTATAAACTTATTGGAAAGTTTCTTAGGTCTGCGGGTCTTGTAACCCTTAGCAAGCAAACCCTTGCGAGATCTTGGATGACCTCCTGAAGCGCGGCCTTCACCACCACCCATTGGGTGATCAACAGGGTTCATAACAACACCTCTGTTGTGTGGGCGTCGACCCATCCAGCGAGATCTACCAGCCTTTCCACTCTTCTCGAGCTCGTGGTCACCATTGGAAACGCTTCCGATAGTAGCCTTGCAAGTTACGAGAATCAGTCTTGTTTCGCCTGAAGGAAGTTTGATAACTGCATATTTGCCATCACGAGCAGTAAGCTGAGCGTAAGAACCAGCGCTTCTTGCGAGCACGCCACCCTCACCAGGTCTCAATTCAATGTTGTGGATGATTGTTCCCAATGGAATGTCAGAGAGGAAGAGAGCGTTGCCAATCTCAGGAGCTGCGTCCTTACCAGACTGGATCTTCTGGCCTACCTCAATGCCGTTAGGAGCGATAATGTATCTCTTCTCACCATCAGCGTAGAACACCAAAGCGATGCGTGCTGTACGGTTAGGATCGTATTCGATAGTCTTCACTGTAGCAGGAATGCCGTCCTTCTCTCTCCAGAAGTCGATAATTCTGTACTTCTGCTTGTGGCCGCCACCGATGTAACGAACAGTCATCTTACCAGTGTGGTTACGACCACCAGACTTAGCATAACCGAAAGTCAGTGATTTTTCAGGCTTTGTAGCTGTAATCTCAGCGAAGGTGCCTAATACCTTTCCTCTTTGTCCCGGAGTTGTCGGTTTAAAAACTCTTACTGCCATTTTGGTTAGATATTGCTATAAAAATCAATTGTGTCACCATCCTTGAGTGTGACAATTGCTTTCTTGAATTTCTTTGTCTTACCTACGATGTAGCCGGCCTTGGTCATTCTGGCCTTAACCTTACCAGCGTAGTTCATTGTGTTTACTGCTACTACAGTAACATTGTAAAGCTCCTCAACTGCCTGCTTGATCTGGATCTTGTTGGCGTTAGGGTTGCAGACAAAAGCGAACTGTGCGATAGTTCTGTCCTTCTTTGTGCTTGGACGGCCTGCCTTGTTGCCCTTCTTTCCAGTCTTTACTGTTCTGCTTGCAAGAGCGTTGAATTTCTCAGTTACAATGGGTTTGTATATGATTTCCATTATTTACTTACGTTTTTACGTTTACTTATTCTCGAAAATCTTGTTCAAAGCCTCAACTGCGCTTTCTGTGAACACCAATGACTGAGCATCGAGTACTTCGTAAGTTGTTAACTTAGAGGCAGTTGTAATTTTTGATTTCTCCAAATTTCTTGAGGACAAATATATGTTTTTATTTTCAATTGGCAATACCAAAAGAGACTTTTTGTCGCTGATATTCAATTTATTTTTCAAAGCGACAAAATTCTTGGTTTTTGGAGCCTCAAAATTGAAGTCCTCTACTACGATAATCTGGTTTTCCTTTGCCTTGTATGTAAGGGCCGACTTTCTAGCCAAAACCTTTACCTTCTTGTTGAGCTTGAAGCTGTAGTCGCGTGGACGTGGGCCAAAACATCTTGCACCACCTACCATTACAGGTGAATTGATATCACCCGAACGTGCACCACCGGTACCTTTCTGCTTCTTCAACTTACGGGTAGAACCGCTCATCTCGCTTCTTTCCTTTGCCTTGGCGGTACCCTGTCTCTGATCTGCTAAGTAACGCTTAACGTCAAGATACATAGCGTGATCATTGGCCTCGATAGCGAAGATAGAATCATTGAGTACTACCTTCTTGCCTGTATCTTTGCCTTCTATGTTAAATACTGATATTTCCATTATTAGTCTTCGATGATTAAATATGAACCTTTAGGACCAGGAACTGCTCCCTTTACTAACAAAATGTTGTGCTCAGCGATGATCTTTACGACCTCGAGGTTACGTACCTTTACCTTGTCGCCGCCATCACGTCCAGCCATACGCATACCCTTGAATACACGTGAAGGGTAAGAAGATGCACCCAATGCACCGGGAGCTCTCAATCTGTTGTGCTGACCGTGTGTCTGATCACCTACACCACCGAAGCCGTGACGCTTTACTACGCCCTGGTAACCTTTACCCTTGGTAATACCAGAAATGTTTACATACTTTACGTCGTTCAGAGACTCTACTGTGATGACATCGCCCAACTTAACTTCCTGCTCAATGTTCTTGAACTCAACAACCTTAGCCTTTGGTGTTGTGCCGGCCTTCTCAAAGTGCTTGATTTCTGCCTTTGATGTGTTCTTGGCCTTCTTGTCGTCGAATGCGAGCTGGATTGCGTTGTAGCCATCCTTGCCATCTTCTGTCTTAATCTGAGTTACGACACATGGACCTGCCTCTATTACTGTTACGGGAACGTTTACGCCCTTCTCATTGAAGACAGAGGTCATACCTACTTTCTTTCCTATTATTCCTGACATTTTTAATAGAATTTTTCGTTTTCATATCGGGCTCGGCCGAAAGAGGAAAACATTTTTTTTGTACTTAAAATTTTTGTCTAAACTTATTTCCTCAAGATCAGATCTTGATCTCTACGTTAACACCGCTTGGCAACTCGAGCTTCATGAGAGCGTCGATAGTCTTTGTGGTAGAGCTGTAGATGTCAATCAGTCTCTTGAATGAAGACAACTGAAACTGCTCTCTAGACTTCTTGTTAACGAAGGTTGATCTGTTAACTGTAAAGATTCTGTTCTGTGTTGGCAATGGAATAGGACCACTTACAACAGCACCAGAAGCCTTAACAGTCTTAACGATCTTCTCCGCTGAATTGTCAACCAAGTTGTGATCGTAAGATTTAAGTTTGATACGAATCTTTTGTGACATAATTTTGTAAAATTACAATTGGTCAATAAAAACTATTTTACCTTTTATCTGATCTATGATACCCTGTGCAATTTGACTTGGAACTTCCTCGTAATTGTGGAACTGCATAGACGATATCGCCCTGCCGGATGTGAGTGTGCGCAAAACAGTCACATATCCAAAGGTCTCTGCAAGTGGTACCAGCGATTTGATAATCTTCATTTTGGCTTTCGAATCAGTGCTTATCACCTGTCCCCTGCGCTTGTTTACATCTGCGATTACATCGCCCATGTAATCATCCGGAGTATCTACTGTAAGCTCCATTACAGGTTCCAGCAATATAGCTTTTGCCTTCTCGGTTGCCGCCCTGAAAGCCTGTTTTGCGGCAATCTCAAATGACAGAGCGTCTGAATCAACGCTGTGGAATGATCCGTCGATAAGCTCAACGGTAAGGCTCTGCATCTTGAATCCAGCAAGTGGTCCGTTGTTCATGGCCTCTTCGAAACCTTTCTGAACTGCCGGGATAAACTCTTTTGGAATTGTGCCACCCTTGATGCTGTTGATGAATGTAAGACCTGTGGCGCCTTCCTCCGACGGTGAAACCTTGACGGTGATATCGGCAAATTTGCCCTTTCCACCTGTCTGTTTCTTGAAAACCTCCTGGTGCTCTACCTCGCGGGTGATAACCTCCTTGTAGGTAACCTGCGGTTTTCCCTGGGTAATCTCGATTCCATACTCGCGCTTAAGGCGGTCGATAAGGATATCGAGGTGAAGCTCGCCCATACCCTTCATAAGTGTCTGGCCCGACTCGGAGTCGGTCTCCACCTTGAATGTTGGGTCCTCCTCAGAGAGTTTCTGAAGAGCCACATCCATCTTGTCAAGATC
The DNA here is from genome assembly GCA_045640025.1 of Bacteroidales bacterium. GTDB lineage: Bacteria > Bacteroidota > Bacteroidia > Bacteroidales > UBA3824 > UBA3824. The sequence continues at coordinate 12,623 of JAZUEG010000001.1, read as the reverse complement.
AGCTTGCGTTTTAGGCTCGATTGCCACGCCGATCACAGGGTCTGGGAACTTGATCGACTCGAATGCCACCGGATGCTTCTGCTCGGTAAGGGAGTCTCCTGTACGGATATCCTTGAAACCAGAGGCGCCGCAAATATCTCCAGCCTCCACAAAGTCGAGGGCCTGTTGCTTGTTGGCGCTCATTCGGTAAAGATTCATCACGCGCTCCTTCTTGCCGGTTCGTACGTTGTAAACCATCTCGCCGGTCTTGAGAGTACCTGAGTAAACCCTGATGTAGACCAGGCGTCCCACGAATGGGTCGACCGCGATCTTGAACGCGAGAGCCGCGAAAGGCTCCTTGTTGTCGGGTTTGCGGAGAATCTCGACTTCTGAATCTGATGGATCGTGGCCCTTGACGGCGCCTATGTCCACCGGACTCGGCAAATAAGCCACAATAGCATCAAGAAGCTTCTGAACACCCTTGTTTCTGAGGGAAGATCCGCAGAGCACGGGCACAGCCTTTAATGATATTGTCGCATTACGGAGGGCTGCCTTGATGTCCTCCTCGGTGATTGAGGTACTGTCTTCCAGATACTTCATAAGGAAATTGTCGTCACCCAGATCGGCGCATTTCTCAAGCATCTTCTCCCGCCACTCTTCGGCCTGCTCCTGGAGGTCGGCTGGAATCGAGGTTTTCTCAAACGTCATTCCATTGTCGTCGCCATTCCAGATGTAGGCGTTCATCTCGATGAGGTCGATGATACCGATGAATTTGTCCTCGGCTCCTATTGGAATCTGAACAGGAATCGGGTTGGCACCCAGTTTCTCTTCAATCTCCTGAACCACGGTGAAAAAATCGGCACCTATTCGGTCCATCTTGTTGACGAAAGCGATTCTCGGAACATTGTATCGCACAGCCTGACGCCATACGGTCTCCGACTGAGGCTCTACACCACCTACTCCGCAGAACACTGCAACTGCTCCGTCAAGTACTCTCATCGACCTCTCTACCTCCACTGTGAAATCCACGTGTCCTGGAGTATCGATGATGTTGATAGTGTGCTTGATGTTGTTGTAGTTCCAGTAAGCGGTGATGGCCGCCGAGGTAATGGTAATTCCTCTTTCCTTCTCCTGAGACATCCAGTCCATAGTGGCAGCACCGTCATGAACCTCACCCATTCTGTGAGTAACACCGGTATAATACAAGATACGTTCAGTAGTAGTTGTCTTTCCTGCGTCGATATGTGCAGCAATACCGATATTTCTCGTGTTTACAAGTTCGTTGTTCATAATAATGTGTCTTCTGAAACTGGTTTAATTTTTAATGTCTTAGAATCTGAAGAAAGCGAAAGCCTTGTTGGCCTCTGCCATTCTGTGAGTATCCTCTTTCTTCTTGAAAGCTGCACCTTCCTCGTTGTAAGCGGCAACGATCTCAGCTGCGAGCTTCTCAGCCATAGAGTGACCTGAACGGAGGCGTGCGTACTTGATGAGGTTCTTTACGCCGATAGACTCCTTGCGGTCTGCTCTAATCTCGGTAGGTACCTGGAATGTGGCACCACCGATACGGCGAGACTTAACCTCAACATCTGGAGTGATGTTCTCCATAGCCTTTTTCCATACCTCAGTAGGGGTCTTGCCAGAATCCTTGGTCTTCTCGGCAACGATCTCCATTGACTTGTAGAAAATCTTAAAAGCGATGCTCTTCTTACCGTCCATCATCATGTCGTTTACAAAACGAGTTACGAGTGTGTCACCGTACACTGGATCGGGAAGAATCATTCTCTTTTTTGGTTTGCTCTTTCTCATTTTACTAAATGAACTTTAAAAATTACTTCTTAGCTTTAGGTTTCTTGGCACCGTACTTAGATCTCTGCTGACCACGGTTTGCAACACCAGCGGTATCAAGAGTACCACGGATGATGTGATAACGTACACCAGGGAGGTCCTTTACACGACCGCCTCTTACCATTACGATAGAGTGCTCCTGCAAGTTGTGGCCCTCACCAGGGATGTAAGCGTTTACCTCCTTGGAGTTAGAAAGTCTTACACGAGCAACTTTGCGCATTGCTGAGTTAGGCTTCTTAGGGGTGGTAGTGTACACACGTGTACATACACCACGCTTCTGTGGGCAAGAATCTAATGCTGGAGACTTACTCTTTGCAGTAATAGTCTTTCTACCTTTTCTAACTAACTGTTGAATTGTAGGCATTTTTCTTTGTTTATAAAACTAAATTAATTAATACATTTGAAGTGCAAAATTATATTTTTTTTCTTATTCTACAAAGGGTTTTCGAAATAATTTTACACATTATTATATATATAATCTCAGTCCGCAAGCTAATAAGCTAATTATCAAGCAAATAAACAAATATGTTAAATAATGTTAAATATTTTAGCTAATGGCGTGTTTTCTGCGGGGCTCTCATAGTAGGGGCGCGCATAGAGTTTGCCATTAGCTGCCATGAAAAAAAACTATGTATAATATAATAAGGTGTGGCCGCAAAAATAGGGCACGGATTTTTTGCGTATTAGCTGAAATGGTCTTATATTTGCGTACTGCTAATACAATAATAATAGAAATATCATGAAGAATAAATTTACAATTTGGATACTGATGCTGCTGATAAGCGCTCAGGTGATGGGACAGCACCTAAATTTCATGGGCATCCCGATAGACGGAACGCTCGAGGAATTTGCCGAGAAGATGGAGGCCAAGGGTTTCAAGAAGGCAACTCGAAACAGCATGAAGGGTACTTTCGGCGGATATTACTGCAACCTGATATTTACATCGAGCGACGGGATGCTGAACAAGAAGGACGACAACATAAACGCCGTGAAGGTAAGTTTCAAGGAATACCAGAAGTCGTCGCAGGATATTTTCCACAATCTGAGCAAATGGCTCACCGTGAAGTACGGACAGTACGAGCAGTACCCCGAGTATTATATAAAGGAGGACAACGGCTACCGGGTGTGCATGAGCAGGGTGTGGACCACATCGGAGGGCACGATTTCGCTTCTGTACGGCCAGGAGGTGGAGCTGAGATACATCGACAGGGTAAGATCGAAGATGAGCAACGACAACGACATACTCAACGACCTGTAGCCGGATGATTTTCAGGACATTAGCTGCGCCCTGCCGTTGGATGACGGAAGGGCGTTTTTATGATTAACATTCTTTAACAATTGATGTTTTTGAGTGTCATTGCAGCTAAAACGAGTGATAAAGGAACGATTGATTTACAATGATTTATTTTGTTCCATTTACGCAAATAATTGAAAAGGCAAAAAGCCGGTTTCCGGCCCCGGACGAGAAAATCGCATTTTCAAAATACAAATATTATATATAATTTTGCGCTACTATCATTTATTGTTTTTAATCATTTATTCAAAAATTTAACGTATTTACAAAGACATGGCACCACACGCATTTTACAACGGATTCCACTCCACCCTTGGAGTAGTTCTGGCTATTACCGTAACAGTAGCCGTAGTATCTATATTGTATGCTATAGGCAAGGAGATAAGGGACTACATCAAAAACCGCGGAGCAAAGGCCAAGTTCGTTATCGACAACTGGGACAAGTACATTAAGAAAGGCTACTTTGAGGAGCTAGCCCTTCTCAATAAGTACAAGGAACAGATCAAGAAGGGCGAATGGCCCGACGAGCTGAACGACAAGTTTGAGTGGAGCGAGTTCGGCAATGCCTGCAGCACCGACGAGGACGGCTCCATCTACTATTACAAGAAGACTTTCCTGACTCTCAAGAACAAGTACAAGAAAAAGGAGAAGAAGGAAGCCGAGGCTAAAGAAGAAAACAAGGAAGACGACAAATAATGATTTATCCCAAAAACTTTGAGAGCAAGACAGGATTCGGAAAGATCAGAAACTTGCTCAAAGACAAATGCTTAGGTTCGCTGGGCGCCGACAAGGTGGAGCAGATGGCATTCAGCACCGACCTATCGGAAATCAGCAATCAGCTGAACCGCGCCAACGAGTTTATGGACATCTGCCTGCTCTCAAAGGATTTCCCTCAAGAAAACTACCTGGATTCGAGACAAGCGCTCAAGAGACTCCAGAAGATAAGCACATACCTTACACAGCAGGAATTATTTGACCTGAAACAGAGCTGCGACACGCTGAGAAACATCATACGGTTCTTCAAGCGCGCCAAGGACGGCGAATACCCCAACCTGAGAACTCTCTGCGCCGATATACTGGTGGAGCAGCAGCTGATACAGTACATACAGCGAGTAATGGACGAGAAGGGCGAAATACGCGACGACGCATCGCCCGAGCTCCGCAAGATCCGCCAGGACATACGTACCAAGAGTGCATCTATATCAGCCGTAGTAAACAAGATACTGCGCACCGCCAAGCAGCAGGGATGGTGCGAGAGCGACGCCGAACTCCGCGTGGTGGACGGCAAACTGCTGATACCCATCCAATCGTCGAGCAAGCGGAAAATCTCCGGCGTTGTTACCGACGAATCATCCACAGGAAAGACATCATTCATAGAACCGCTGGAGAGCATAGAGCTAAACAACGCGGTAAGGGAGCTCATATTCCAGGAGAAACGCGAAATCACAAGAATCCTCATCGAGACTTCCGAAAAGATTAAGCCATTCATCCCCGACCTACTCTGGTGCAACGACATACTCGCCGAGCTCGATTTTGCAAGAGCCAAGGCACGCATGGCCATCGACATGCACGCGGCAATGCCAATACTGTCAAATGAGCCAATCTGCGACATGCGCATTGCTCGCCATCCAATACTGGAGGCCACTCTGAAGGCCGAGGGCAAGAAAGCCGTTCCGCTCGACATAGAGATTACCAAGCAGAACCGAATAATAATGATATCGGGACCCAACGCAGGAGGCAAATCTGTCTGCCTGAAAACCGTGGGCATCATTCAATACATGCATCAGTGCGGACTCCTTACGCCACTGAGCGCCAACTCCACACTTGGAATATTCAAGGACATCTTCATCGACATAGGCGACGAGCAGAGCATCGAAAACGACCTCTCCACATACTCCAGCCACCTGAGCAACATGAAGCAGTTTCTCGACAACGCCGGCGACAGATCGCTGATACTCATCGACGAGTTCGGCACCGGCACCGAGCCAATACTCGGAGGAGCCATAGCCGAGGCAATACTCGACACGCTGAACCGCCGAAAGGTAAAAGGAGTAATAACCACACATTACACCAACCTGAAAAACTACGCCACGGTAACCGACGGCCTCACCAACGGCGCCATGATGTACGACAACACCAACATGAAACCGCTCTTCATGCTGGAAATCGGCAAGATAGGCAACTCGTTCGCATTCGAGATGGCAAGCAAGATAGGCATCAGCCCTCAGCTGCTCAAGATGGCCGAAGAGATAGCCGGACGCGAGCACATAGACTACGAGCGCCGAATGCAGGAGCTCGAGGAAGACAAGCGCAAGCTCACCATAGCCCTGGCCAACGCCAGCAACCGCGAGAAAACCCTATCCTCGCAGGAAGAAAAATACCGCACCGAAACCGAATACACCATAGCCGAGCGCAAGAACATCCTGAAGGCATACAAAACCAAATTCGAGGAGATAATCAAGGAATCCAACAGGATGATAGAGCGCACCGTGCTCGACATAAAAAACGCGCAGGCCGAGAAAACCCAGACCCGCGACATCCGCCGCAAGCTCGATGAATTCAAGGAAGAGGCCATGGAGCAGTTCACCGAAGAAGACAAGAGAATCGACGAGATAATGGAGCGTCTGCGACGCAAACAGCAGGAAAAAGCCGAGCGCCGCGCCAAGAAACGCGAGGAAAAGGAAGAGGCCAAGGCCAAAATCATCCCGCCCAAGGAGAAACCGCTGATGCCCGGCGACAAGGTAACCATAGACGACAGCAGCACACAGGTAGCCATCATCGACATCAAGGACGGCAAGGCGCTCCTGCAAATGGGCCTCATGCAGACCTTCGTGGATATCAAGCGACTGAAGAGAGCGGGTCAGGCAGCTAATGGCAACAACAACGACAGCCAACCCAAGCAGGTGGTAAGCGTAAACTTCCAGACCGAGAAAAAGAGCGGAGGATTCCTCTACGGACTCGACGTACGCGGCCTGCGTGGCGACGAGGCGCTATCACGTGTAGCCAAATACATCGACGAGGCGCTCACCACCGGCCACCGCGAAATCAAAATCCTCCACGGCACAGGCACCGGCGCGCTCAAATCCCTGATAAGGGATTACCTGCGCACACAGCCAATAGTAAAACGGAGCTACGACGAGAAAGTGGAGCTTGGCGGCGCCGGCATTACCGTAGTGGAGCTCGACTACTAAACACAACAAAACCAAATGAGGAGCCAGATAGATAAACTGTATCAGCTGCAAATAGAACAAAGCGAGAGATTCAGCAACGCTTTCGCGAGCCTCGCGCAGAGCCAGACCAGGAAGATAGAATTCAACGGATTCAGCTACACACTGCAGCTGAATCCAGCCCGCATAAAATCATCCACGGCCAACATCAGCCGGCCACTGAGCGAGGAAAACTGTTTTCTCTGCAAGCCAAACATGCCGGCCGAGCAGATAAAACAGGACTGGGACGGCGAATTCTTCATCAGCGTAAACCCATTCCCGATACTCCGCCAGCACCTCACCATCATCAGCCACACCCACCGTCCGCAGACCATCCACGGCCACACAATGCGCCTGCTAAGGCTGGCCGAATACATGGAGGAAGGCTACACAGTATTCTACAACAGCCCCAGATCGGGAGCATCGGCGCCATTCCACTGCCATTTTCAGGCCGGGCTCACGGAAGACCTCCCGTCGTTTTGTGAGGCAGGGCAGCTAATGGCGAAATATACCACAGCCCAATACGGTGACACTTCCATAATCCAGGAACCCACAAGAAACATAGTAGTGATTGAAAACCCCGACATATCAGCTGCCGAGAGCCGGCTGAGGGAAGTGCTGGAGCAGCTTTGCCTGATATACAACACAAGCGAGCCCGAGGCCAACATAGGAGCCACCATCAGCAACGGCAAATACAGGATAATGATATTCCCGAGAGAGAAGCACCGACCAATGGAATACAGCTACGAAGACGACCGCAAGATACTTATATCGCCCGGATTCGCCGACATGGCAGGCCTCATTCCATGCGTGCTGACACAAAACTATGAGGAATTGTCAGCAGACAGCATCAAAAGCATCATGAATCAGGTAAGCATACCAGCAGAAAAAATTATAAAAATAAAAATGAAGTAAACTCAGATAAAAAAAAATACAATATATTTGATAAAAAATAAAGATAGTTTGGTATATTAAAAATAAATATCTACTTTTGTAAAAGTTTAAAATTTGAGCAATATATCAAACATGAAAAATATCGACCCAGAAGAACTTCTCAAAGAGCTGAAAACCTCAAAGGAATATCTCGACAAGCTGATAGAGGGCATCAATCCCGTAAACGGCAAATCGATAAGCCCCAAGGAGGTGATCTATGAGTACAAAGTGGCACGTCAGTTCGAGTTTCTATCTGACTACCTCCAGGATGAGATACGCAAAAGCGAGACCGGCGACATGCTGAAACTTCGCGGCAAGACCGACGATGTGCTTGATGAGTATGATATTTCGACCAAGGAGTCGCAGAGATTCGAATACTCCGAAGAGCCTATCACCATGGCAGAAATATGCAACAGGCTCAATGCGCTGCGCACATCATCGCACATGCGCAAGCTGAAGGGAATAAGCGCGATAGAAGTGCTTACAAGCTACGGATACATACAGCGCGAGCGCCGCAAGGTAATCCCAACCGAAGAGGGCATCAGCATTGGAGTGCAGATCAAGGAGTTTACATCCAACGGCAACATCATGACCAAGGTGGTATACGGCATGGAGGCCCAGAGATTCATAGTGGACCATCTGAGAGAAGTAATGGAAATCAACAAGACCAAGAGATTCTAATCATCACAATAAAAAGCAAAAGCGGACCTGTCAAATATCGGCAAGTCCGCTTTTGTTGTATCAGTTGGTCTGGTAAATCATGTAAGGTGCGGTCCGGTAAAAGAGCGAGGACGACAGATAATACGGCCTTCCGTAAAACTCCCAGTAACCGTTTTTGATGGCAAACACATTGCCCTCTATCCAAGGAGTGTATTCGCTGGAAGTAGACAATCCGAGCGAGATATTATAACCAAAAGCCTTGTTGGAATTCCTGTTGTTGAAACCCCACTTGGTGAGGGCCTCTCCCATTCCAAGCATCAATCTGTAATAATCGGATTCGATAACGGCGTTCAGCGTAAGAATACTGTGCACATTTCCCTTGTAGTTTACAAACATGTACTGAGGGGAAAGCGACACATTAATCTCCGGCTTTTCGGCCTTGATATTGAACAGACCTACATTAACCTCCACGCCATAATTGAAGCCAGAGAAGAAAGTCCATCCTATCTTGAGCCTTGGCGACAGATACACACGAGTATGCAGCTGCGCATTAGCCGTATCAACAAACCCTGAAATCATCAAAGCCAATACTATGGCAAGAATCCTTCCATAAAACTTTTTGGTCATAATATAAAAACACTTCTATTTCTTGGCGGACTTGGCAACGCGAAATCCGTAGTAAAAACTGCTGGCATTAGGAAGAGGACCGTCTCGGGTGGTATTGCGGGCCATCTCGTCAACATTGTACCAGGCACCACCGCGGATTACTCGCCACTGGCTCGATTTGGCTCCTGTGGGATCTGTCTGAGCCTTGCTGGGATAATCTCCCCAAAAATCCAGACACCATTCCCAGGCATTACCGCTCATATCATAGATACCGAGCTCATTGGCCTTCAGCTTTCCCACAGAGCGAACTCCCTTCTCACGGGTGGTCTCGTCATACCATGCCACTTCATCAATATTGTTGGATCCCGAATACTTGTAACCCTTGGAATGCGAACCGCCCTTGGCCGCATATTCCCACTGAGCCTCGGTAGGCAGAGTGTAATTCTCGCCGGTCTTCTCGGAAAGCCAGCGGCAGAATGCCAGAGCATCAGTATATTTCACATTAACGATAGGATAAGTATCGTTCCACTGCCATTTTACGGCATTAGTGTGCTCCTCGTACCAATCCTCCGATGGATTAGAAGGCATCGGGTGACCTGTCTCGTTGCAGAACTGTCGGTACTGGGCCACAGTTACCTCGTATTTGCCGATATAATAATCGCTGAGAGTAACCTTGTGAGCAGGCTTCTCGTCGGCATAGCCGTCGTTGCTGCCCATCATGAAAGATCCGCCATTCACAAAAACCATGGCAGGAGGATTCGAGATCTGGGCCGAACCATCAGCCGCAGAAAACGAAAGCACTATCAATGCCGATAATATTTTGAATATTGATTCAGTAAATCTCATGGTACAAAACTAAATTATGATTATACTACTGTGCGTTACGTGCAAGTCTTATGCCATAATTATAATTTGTAAACTGAGGTTCAGGGCCATCGCGCGAAGTTATTGTGGCGTGGTCTACCTGATAATGCCACGAACCGCCTCTCAAAACTCTGTAAGACGAGAGTTCAGCATTGAAAGGATCCACCTTGGGGCTCGAAGCATAAAAATCTTTCTGATAATAATCTGAACACCACTCCCAGACATTTCCGCTCATATCATAGATACCGAGCTCGTTGGGCTGCTTGGTGCCAATAGCCTGAGGGCCCTTCAGCTTCGACGAATCATCGTACCAGCATACAGAAGCGGGATCATTGCTGCCGGCGTATACGGTATTCTTCGACTTGTTGCCGCCCCTTGCGGCAAACTCCCATTCGGCCTCGGTAGGCAGACGATATCCGTTCTTGGACCTGTCGAGTATTATCGCGCCGTCCTCATCCTCCGAGTAGCACTTCTGCAGGCCTTCCTTCTCAGACAGCCAGTTGCAGTAAGCCACAGCGTCAAACCATGTTACGTGGTGCATAGGGAGCTGGTCCTGCCATCCCCACCATGGCTGAGTAGGCAGCGGATAGAATTTCTTGGTATCGGGATGCTCGGCATACCATGATGAATCAGGAGAAGCTGGCATCTTGTGCTCGCGCTTCATCGAGAAGTCCGATACTGATTTGTCGTTTATAAACTGCTTGTATTCCTTTACACTAAGTTCGTATTTGGCAATGTAAAAGGATTTCAACGATACGTCATGAACCGGCTTTTCATCTACGTCGCCCTTTGGGGTTCCAGTACCGGGATTTCCCATCTTGAATGAGCCGCCGTCCACCAGTACCATTTCCGGCTTTGTCTGTGCTGTCACAGAAAGTGAGATACAGAACAACGCTGCAATTAGAATTGTTAGTCTATTCATCATGCTGAAATTAATATTGTTAGAGATTAAAATTCACACCATTATAACGCACGAAAGCGCTAATTGTTGCAAATATAATACAAATATTCATGCCTTGGAAACAAAAACATGAAAAAAAAATTATCTTAATATAGATTTTTGTAGCTAATGGCGCACTAATATACTACCATTCTATCTGTAGAATAGCCACTTTGATGGGCGAAATATCAAACACGCCATTCTCGATCTCCTCAGCCTTGCTCAGGGCCTTGGCAAACATAGCGCGCTCGGCCACCTCGCGTCCGGCGCCCACAAACGAGCCATCAGTCAGGAATGCAGGAGTCTGATACACAGCCAGTGTGGAATCCGAATCCTCCAGGCCCTTCATCTTGTTCCACATCGAATTGTAGTCCTGCATCCTGCTGGCCACGCTCTCACGGCCTATCAGGGAATAGAGAGCTGATGTGGAATTGGTATTGGGGGCAAATCCAGCTAATAGCGCAACATTCCGCGACGCGCAGTCGATACCGCCAGCCATCATCACCGAATAACCGGAATTTTCAGCCACATCAAACCACAGATAAGGCATATCCACAATGCAGGCAAATGATATGCTGTTAGCTGAAAGCTTGGTATTCAGGAACAGATTGCCGTACCTTTCGGTAGATACTCCATTGCCGAAATCCGACACGTAGAGAGTATTTTCCACAACATTGTCGATGGTGGAGAAATAGAGCTTGCACATCATATTGTGGCCCATCAGCTTCTCGGGGAAACGCACGGGATTGAATCTGCTGGGCGAGAATATCATGATTCCGTTCTTGAACTCGAAGTCGTAATAAATATCGAGCGCCTTGGTAACCTTGCCGGTCATAGCGCCATCAGGCAGGTCCGAAATCAAAAGATGATACGGCCACTTGACGCCATCGTATGCAACATCGGTCTCCAGCTGCCACTGCTTAACTCGCGAATCCGATACAGAGACAAATGCGCCGAGATACGGAGAATAGAAATTCATCCAGCCCGCATTGTCCTGCTCAATTACTATCCCCCTCAGCATAGACAGAACTTCGGAGGCAAGATCCTGAAGGCCAAACACATAAGACAATGCTTTTTCAGTAAAAGTCTTCTGCGAAGGAAACGACCGCAATGTATCGGCATTCTGAGTAATGGTATCAGCTGATACCAAACCACTGAACCTCCACCACGGCTGATTGATTACGAAACCATTGCTATAGGCATGCGAACTACCCATACCCATTTGATTATCAAAAACATAGCCTGGATCGTCTTCGAAATCATCTGCCGCGCATGATACTTGCAGAGCAATTAACAGAAATATAAAAAGAATTTTTAGTAATTTTAAAATCATTTTGTTCAATTGTATGTAATTTAGACTTCCAAAAATAAAACACGTTTAACGCACAGAACCCTAATTTTTTTTAGAAAAAATGTTACAAAAAGGCATTATCTCAATCCTATTGCTCGTGGTGAGCAACACATTCATGACGTTGGCTTGGTATGGACACCTGAAAATGGCGCAGATACCTAAATACTCCAATCTTCCGCTCTATGCGGTAATCCTTATCAGCTGGCTGATAGCTCTGTTTGAATACTGCTGTCAGGTGCCGGCCAACAGGATCGGCTTTGTGGACAATGGAGGTCCGTTTTCGCTCATTCAGCTGAAAATCATACAGGAGGCACTCTCGCTGATAGTTTTCACAGTAGTGAGCGGAATGCTGTTTGGCGCGCTTCATCTCCAGTGGAACCACATTCTGGCGTTTATCCTGCTGATAGCCGCCGTAGGACTGGTATTCTGGAAATAACGCCATTAGCTGAAAAAAAACAAAAAAAGAGGCGGCTTCAATAAAAATGAGGTCGCCTCTTTTAGTTATGATAACCGCTCAACTGCGGTCAGGAGATTATGCCTGACGGTAGTTTTCGAGGTTGTTGATATCGAAGTTCTCGATGAATGCGGCGGCACGTGCTACCTCGGCCTCAGCGTAAGGAATGTATACGCGGGCGCTCTTCTCGAAGAGCTCTGGAGCGCGTGTAGCGTCGTCGAGGATGAGGAGCGACATTACAGTATTGCCGGTGATGTCGTAGAGCGAACGTGCGAGGAAGTCCTGAGCCTCCTGGTTCTCGAATGACTTTACCTTCTCGATGCAGGCTGCGAGCTTCTCGGCCATAGCCTTGGCACGTGCCTGGAGTGGCTGGAGATTCTCGGCAACCGGCTGAGCGAGCATGTCGGCAAGTACCTGGTTGTAGGTACCGTTGATGATGTAGCGGATGGCTGCAACTACCTGAAGCTGTGTGGTACCCTCGTAGATAGAGA